>JANNRU010000431.1:0-7053 GCA_031401755.1 Acidobacteriota bacterium
TGCAAGACCTTCCGTGAAGAAGGTCTGCGCGTCAACGTCACACTCTGTTTTTCGGCGAGCCAGGCGCTGCTCGCCGCAAAAGCCGAAGCCAGCTATATCAGCCCGTTCGTCGGACGGCTCGACGACATCTCCCACGTCGGCATGGACCTGATCCGCCAGATCCGCGCGATCTACGACAACTACGGCTTCGAAACCGAGATTCTGGCCGCATCGCTCCGGCATCCCTTGCACGTCGTCGATGCCGCGCTCGCCGGTGCCGATGTGGGGACGATGCCCTATTCGGTATTGATGCGACTGCTCGACCACCCGTTGACCGACCTGGGTCAGGAGAAGTTCCTCGCCGACTGGAGCAAGGTCGCCCGCTGAGGGTGGACCCGGCCATGGGACGTCTCGACGAGATGCGCCGGCGTTACGCCGAGGCGCGCCGCGGCGGCGGCGACGAACGGGTCGCCAAGCAGCACGAGGCCGGCAAGCTCAGCGCTCGCGAACGGATCGAGGCCCTGTGCGATCCCGGCTCGTTTCAAGAACTCGACGCGCTGGTCGTCCATCGTAACCACGACTTCGGCATGGCCGACCAACGCATTCCGGGTGACGGCGTGGTCACGGGGCACGGCCGGGTTGCCGGACGCACGATCTTCGTCTTTGCTCAGGACTTCACCGTCTTCGGCGGGTCGCTCTCCGAGACCTACGCGGCCAAGATCTGCAAGGTCATGGACTTGGCGATGAAGATCGGCGCTCCGGTGATCGGCCTGAACGATTCGGGTGGGGCGCGGATCCAGGAAGGCGTCGTGTCGCTAGCCGGCTATGCCGACATCTTCTTGCGCAACACGCTGGCCTCGGGCGTGGTGCCGCAGATCTCGGCGATCCTCGGGCCGTGCGCCGGCGGGGCGGTCTACTCGCCGGCGATCACCGATTTCACGGTGATGGTCGAAGACACCTCCTACATGTTCATCACCGGTCCGGACGTGATCCGGGCGGTGACCCACGAGGAGGTTACCAAGGAGCGGCTCGGCGGCGCGCGGACGCACGCGTCGTTGTCGGGTGTTGCGCACTTCGTCGCCGCGGACGACCGCGACGCATTGATGCTGATCCGCGAGCTGCTCTCGTTCATGCCCGCGAACAACACCGAGGATCCACCGCACCTGGCGACCGACGATCCCGACGACCGCGCCGAAGAGACGCTGAACTCGATCGTTCCTGAAAATTCGAACCAGCCCTACAACATCAAGAACATCATCGAAGCGATCGTCGACGACCGTCGATTCGTCGAGGTCCACGAGAACTTCGCCCAAAACATGGTCGTCGGCTTCGGGCGTCTAGGCGGCAAGGCGGTCGGCATCGTCGCCAACCAACCCTCGGTATTGGCCGGCGTGCTGGACATCAAGGCCTCGATCAAGGGCGCGCGCTTCGTCCGTTTCTGTGATTGCTTCAATATTCCGCTCGTGGTCTTCGAGGATGTCCCGGGATTCCTCCCCGGCACCGACCAGGAGTTCGGCGGGATCATCCTGCACGGGGCCAAACTGCTCTACGCCTTCGCCGAGGCCACGGTACCCAAGCTGACCGTGATCACGCGTAAGGCCTACGGCGGGGCCTATTGCGTCATGGCCTCCAAGCACATCCGCACCGATCTCAACTTCGCCTGGCCCACCGCCGAGATCGCGGTGATGGGCTCGGAAGGCGCAGTCAACATCATCCACCGGCGCGAAATCGCCGCGGCGACCGACGCCGACGCGCTGCGCGCCGGGTTGGTCGACGAGTACCGCGAGAAGTTCGCCAATCCGTGGATCGCCGCCGAGCGCGGCTACATCGACGAGGTGATCGAGCCGGCCCGGACGCGATCCAAGCTGATCGCCGGCCTGCGACTGCTCGAGAACAAACGCGACACGAATCCACCGAAAAAGCACGGAAACATCCCGCTGTGAAGCTGCCGTTCACCAAGGTCCTCGTCGCCAACCGCGGCGAGATCGCGGTGCGCGTGATTCGGGCCTGTCACGAGATGGGAATCCCGACCGTCGCCGTCTATTCCGACGCCGATCGGCGGGCCTTGCACGTACGCTTCGCCCACGAGGCGGTGCACATCGGTCCCTCGGAATCCCAGCACTCCTACCTCGACATCGAGCGGATCCTCGACGCGGCAAAGCACACCGGGGCGCAGGCGATCCATCCGGGTTACGGCTTCCTGTCGGAAAACCCCCGCTTCGCCAGGGCGTGTGCCGATGCGGGGATCGTGTTTATCGGACCCCCGCCGGCCGCGATGGAGGCTCTCGGCGACAAGGTCCGCGCGCGGGCGCTGATGCAGAAGGCCGGCGTGCCGGTCGTCCCCGGCACCGGCGCGTTGCCGGAAAACGACACCGACACCGCCGCGCTCGCGCTGGCCATCGGCTATCCGGTACTGATCAAGGCCGCGGCGGGCGGCGGCGGCAAGGGCATGCGCGTGGTGCAGCGCGCCGAGGAGCTCCCTTCGCTTTTGGCCCAAGCGCGCGGTGAAGCCCGTTCGTCCTTCGGCGATGCGACCGTGTTTCTCGAAAAGTTCGTCGAGCGGCCACGGCACATCGAGGTCCAGATCATCGCCGACACACGCGGGCACACGATCCAGCTCGGCGAGCGCGAGTGCTCGATCCAGCGTCGGCACCAGAAGTTGATCGAAGAAAGCCCCTCGCCGATCGTCGATCCGACCACGCGCGCGCGGATCGGCGCGCTGGCGGTGCGCGCGGCGAGTGCGGCCGGCTACGTCAACGCCGGCACGGTCGAGTTCCTGCGCGGTGCGGATGGGTCGTTCTACTTCATGGAAGTCAACGCTCGACTGCAAGTCGAGCACCCGGTGACCGAAGAGGTCACGGGGATCGACCTGGTCAAAGAGATGATCCGCGTCGCCGCCGGGGAGTCGTTGTCGTTGCCGCAAGATCGGCTCGAACTGCGCGGCCACGCGCTCGAATGCCGAATCGTCGCCGAGGATCCGCGGCGCAACTTCATGCCCTCGCCGGGAACGATTCGTGGGCAGCGCGTGCCCAACGGCCCGGGAATCCGCTACGACGGCGGGACTTACGCCGGCTGGACGATCCCGATCCACTACGACCCGATGATCGCCAAGGTGATCACCCACGGCCGAGATCGCGCCGACGCCATCGCCCGGATGGCGCGAGCGCTGGACGAGTTACGAATCGACGGTATTCCGACCTCGGTCAGCTTCCATCGCAAGGTCATGCGGCACCCGGCGTTCATCGCCGGCGACCTGCACACGGGGTTTCTCGCCGAGCATCCTGACTTGCTGAAAGCCGATGACGATCCGTTGCTGGACGAGATCGCGGTCACGGCCGCGGCGATCGCGCATTACCGGCGACTGGAGTCAACGGCGCCGACGCCTGCGCGGGACGGCCGCGGCGTGTCGTCGTGGCGTCACGCCGGTCGCATCGGATGGCGGCGATGAAATTCAGCGCGCGCGCGGGGAGCGCCGTTCACGAGGTCGTGGTCGAGCGCGACAACGGTCACTACGTGGTCGAGATCGACGGCGTGCGCCGCGTGGTCGATGCCCAGAAGCTCGAAGCGGACTTTTACACGATTCTCGATCTGGGAGACTCGCGATCGTACGAGGTCTCGGTCGAGCCCCGCGGCGACGGCTACATCGTCCGCCACGGCGCGGCCGAATGTGAAGTCGTGGTCTCCGATCCCAGCCGGCGCGCGCGCGAAGCGGGGCCGGTCGGCACCGGCCCGCTGACGGTCAGTGCCTCGATGCCGGGCAAAGTCGTGCGCGTGCTCGTGGTCGCAGGAGGTACCGTCCAGGCGGGCCAGGGGTTGATCGTGGTCGAGGCGATGAAGATGGAAAACGAGATCGCCGCGCCGCGCGCAGGGCGGGTCAAGCACGTCGCCGTTGCCGCCGGCCAGACCGTCGAGTCGGGGGTCGCGTTGGTGGAGATCGAGTAGGCGTGCGCGTGCCCGATCGATGATACCCCGTGTTTGACCAGCGACGCCGGAAACCCGTATCGTTCCGCCCGATGACCCGTCTCCGACACATCCTCTTAGTCCTCGCGGTCTGCATCGCGCCCGCCGCCGCGGCCGAAGAGACCGCCACGGTCCTCGTCGGTGACTCGCCGGTGCTCGTCGTGCGGACGATGCTCGCCGGTCGTACCGCGGCCGAGCGCGCGGATCTGGCACAGCGCGTCCTGGCGGAAACGCTCGTCGATCCGCAGTGCGACCCCGCCGGGTTCGTGGTCACCGAGCAAGAGCCGGGGCTGCTTCACATCGGTCTGTGCGGCCGAACCGTGATCGGCGTCGCCAACGCCGACGCCGACGCCGAAGGACTCGAGCCCGTAGTGCTCGCGGACAGGTGGACCGGACAGCTCCGCGAGGCTTGGACCACAGAAAAGACCGAACTCCTCTCGAGAAAACTCATCGAGCGCGCGATCCTCGGAGTGCTCTACCCGCTACTGTTCTTGTCCCTGGCCGTACTGCTGCGCCTGCTGATCAAACGGATTCAGGGCTGGGTCGAGGGGCTCGGCCGCAAACGCGGTTTGCGCATCGGACCCGTGCTTCTCACGGCAGGAGAAGGCGAGCGTGGGCTGTTCTCCCGCGCGGTGGGCGTCGCCGGTTGGGCGTGCTACCTGCTGCTGGCCTACGTCTTTCTGATCGCGTTCTTCGACCGTTTTCCGCGCACCACGCGCTGGGCGGGGGAGCTGCTCGCGCTGCTGCGCAATCTCGGCGCGAGGGTCGGATCGACATTGAGCGAGCTCGTGCCCCGCCTGCTGGCGGCGTTGTTCCTGCTCGTCGTCGCGCGCGTCACGCTGCGGTCGATCGGGGACATGTTCCGTCAGGTCCGCACCAACAAGCTGCGCCTCGAGCCGCTGCTGACGCCTGAGACCGCCGGTCCCGCAGAGCTCACCGCCCGCATCCTCGTTATCGGGATCTTCGTCTTTCTGGCCGGGCTGCTCGTGCCCGGGGAGGCCGGGATCGCCCTGCTCACCGCGTTCGCGCTCGCCGGTCTGGCAATGGCGTTGGGGTCGCGCCCGCTCGTGGAAGACTTCCTATCGGGCTTGGTCGTTCTCTACGGCCGCCCGTTCAAAACGGGTCAGACGCTGCGCATCGGTGAGACCGAGGGCGTCGTCGATCACAAAGGCTTCCTGCACTTACGACTGATTCAGAATGACGGTCAGGTCGTTCTCGTGCCCAACCGACGAACGGCTCTCGAAGATCTTCGCATCGTCGACGCCGCCCGAGCCTTGCGCGCCGAGGTCGTACTCCGACCGATCTGCGAGGAATGCGTACCGGACGGCGTCTTTCGGCACGCGGCCGCGGAGGCCGGACTGCGTCGCGATGACGGTCGCATTGAACTTCGGGAAGTGCGTGCGGGCGCCCTGGTTTATCGCATCGTCTGGCCGCTCACGGCGCAGGCTCGAGAGGCCGAGGTCCGCGACGCGTTCTTCCGATCGCTGTTCGAACGGGGTCACGGGCTTGGCGTCGAGATTCTGTCGGCGCGCGAGTCGACGGAGTTGTCTTGAGCGAGAGCCGGAGAGCTAGGCCGCTCGGGATCCTCGATCGGTTGATGGTGCTGACGGCGCTTCTGTCGCTCAGCCTGCTGGTCCTCCGCCACGGGATGCAGCTCGGTGGAGGTTACGTTGGGCTCATTGGCATCGGCAACACGGTGTGCGTGCTCGTGTTTGCGGCGGCCCAGGCGGCCAAGCTCGTGGTCGTGCCCGATCCGGCCGACTACTACCGCAGACATCGCCTGGACTTCGCGCTGCTGTTCTTGCTCGTGATCCAGTTGATCGCCTACGCCGGACTGCGTAGCACCGCCGAGTACGGCTGGCTCGAACGGCAAGGCGTCGCCAGCCCGCTGTGGCCGCTGATCGTCGTCTCGGTCCAGGTCTACATGGTGGCGATCGTTGCGCTCCGTTCGACGGCGGTCCACTGGCTGCTCGTGCTCCTGCGGTTGCGTCCCGCGCAAATTCTCGTCGTCTCGTTTGCGCTGTTGATCCTCTTTGGGACCTTGCTGCTGGCAATGCCCGGGGCCGCCGCCGACGGGCGCGCCTCGTCGCTCCTGGATGCGTTCTTCACCGCGACCTCCGCTGTCTGTGTTACGGGCCTCGTGGTCTGGGATACGGGAACCCACTTTTCCGGCCTGGGCCTGACGGTGCTGTTGCTGCTGATCCAGGCCGGCGGCCTCGGCATGCTGACGATCACCGGCTCGTTCGCGCTCTTCGGTGGTAAGGAGTTGGCGAAACACGACACCCACACGATCACGAAGGCGATGAGCGTTGGCTCGGTCCAGGAGGCCGCGCTGGTGCTGCGGCGGGTTGTGGTGGCGACCCTTCTTTTTGAGGGACTCGGCGCCGTGGCGCTGTTCGTCGCGTGGGACCGGCTGATCCCGGACACCTTGGATCGAATCGGCTGGGCGGTGTTCCATTCGGTATCGGCGTTCTGCAATGCCGGCTTTGCGCTGTTTCCGGCCAACGCGTCGCTGATTGGATCGCCGGGGACGACCAGCGCTCTTGCCGCGATCGCGGCCCTGATCGTCGCCGGCGGGATCGGCTTCATCGTGCTCGACGAATTCGTCAAACGTCTGATCGCGCGACTGTCGCGCAGGTCGGTTCCCCCACTATCGACCCACGCGCGCTGGACGCTGGCGGCGACGGCGACCCTGCTCGCCGTGGGTACCCTGCTGTTCTGGGTCACCGAACGCGATGGCGTCCTGCGCTCGCTTGATGGGCTGGAAAGCTGGGTCCATGCCGGCTTCCAGTCGGTGACGCTGCGTACGGCGGGATTCAATTCGGTCGACTTGGCCACACTCGGTTTGCCATCGGTGATCTTGTGCATCGTGTGGATGCTGGTGGGCGGTGCGCCGGGGGGAACGGCAGGAGGGATGAAGGTCACGACCGCGGCGCTGGTCGTCGCCTCTCCGTTCCGACGGCTGATGCCCGACCGGACGCTCCGGCGGCGTGCGCTCATCCTCGCCGCGATCTTCGTCGGGCAGTATGTCGTGTTGACCGCGGCGCTGGCGCTGGCGCAGCAGGCGCTCGACGGTCGCCTGGCCTTCGAGGTCGCCTCGGCGCTCGGAACGGT
>JANNRU010000432.1:0-12141 GCA_031401755.1 Acidobacteriota bacterium
CGCAACGCACCTCGATCTCGTCGGCAGTCGCCGGCTCGACCCAGGAGCCGGAAGGGTTGTTCGGATGGACGGAGAGCAAGGCGCGAACGCCCGTCCAGTCAATCGATTGCAGGTCCGGCTGCCAAGACTCGTGCGGATCCAGCCGATAGGTCCGCGTTTGCAGACCCTCCAACTCGGCCAGATGGGCCAACAGCGGGTAGGAAGGGGCGGGCGTGAGCACGACATCCCCGGGGTCGGCAAGCAGCTTGAACAGGTACGAATACGACTCGCTCGTCGACGCGGTCAACAAGATCTGGCCGGGTTCGATCGCCACTCCGCGGTCGCGGTAGAGCGCGGCAACCGCTTCGCGCGCGCGGGCCATGCCGAATGGGTCGGGTCGATAGACCAGCCCCGACGCATCGGAAAGCGCGTCGAGCAACTCCGTCGGATAAGGAAGATCGCAAAGCGTCGGGTTGGACGCGGTGAGATCGAACCGCGGCGGTCCGTGCGTCTCACGCGCGGCCGCTAGCGCGTTGGGAACGAGATCGTCGGGAACTCTTCTGGAGAACACTCCGAGATTCTGGCACACGCGGCGATCGTCCTCTTTCGAGTATGGGACGCGCCTCGATCGACCGGCTATAGTGCAGGTGTTGAGAATGAATCCCGGAACAGACACGGCACGCTGTTTGCGTCTGATGGGAGTGACTCCGCGGGGGCGAGAGGAGAGACGAGATGAAACCGCAAACGACGATTCGGGCGATCCGGATCCGGGAGCGCGCTCAGCGCGACTCCGGTGGTGCACGGTCGCCTCTCCTTGCTTCCGGCGTCGACGCCCGCGCCATCGAGCTTGCTGAAGTCTTCGATCATCCGGCAATCGTCGAGATTCTCCGCCAGGCAGGGCCGGGCGACGACGTCGAGATCCCATTCGTGGTCATCGTGACCCCGGCGGAAATGGTCAACTGACGTCCGTCAATCAGAATTGATCGACACCGTGTGGGGTGCCGACGAGTACGAATTCCGGCCGGCGGCGCGCGAACAGTCCGTGGGCGATCACGCCGGCAATGCCGTCGAGTTGCACCTCGAGCGCGTCGGGCTCGGAATAATCGAGCCCCTGGATGTCGAGGATCGGGTGGCCATTGTCGGTCGTGAACCCACGCCTGAGGTCGGCGCGCCCCCCGATCCGTGCCAGCGCTTCGGCGACGTAGCGACGGGCCATGGCCACGATCTCGATCGGCAGCGGAAAGCACCCGAGTCGTTCGACGAGCTTTGAGTCGTCCACGATGCAGATGAATCGCTGCGCGGCGGCGGCGAGGACCTTTTCGCGGGTCAATGCTCCCCCGCCGCCCTTGATCAATCGCCGTTCCGGATCGACCTCGTCGGCGCCGTCGACGTAGAGCGGAATCGCCCCAATATCGTCGAGGCTGAGAACCCTAACCCCGCGCTCACGAAGGAGAGATTCGGTCGCGTCCGAGCTTGGCACGGCGCCGTCGATGCGGTCCCGGACGCGCGTCAACGCGTCGATGAAGTACCGCGTCGTCGAGCCGGTGCCGACGCCGATCACGGTGCCGCGAGCGACCAAGTCGATGGCCGCGAGCGCCGCCGCACGCTTGTTCGCTTCGGACATCGCCGCCGGCTGCCGCGGGCGCCGTCAGCCGCGCTCGACGACGCCGCAGCCGATGCGCCCACCAGCGGCACCGGTCGGTTGCGTGGCGAAATCGTCGGGCTTTTCATGAACGATGACTGCACGACCGAGAATGTCATGCTCCCCTCCAGTCCCGATCTCCCACAATTCGGTGGTCAGTTGGAGATAGCCATCGCCGGCCTCGTTCACGTCGATATTGCCGATGTCGCCGAGGTGGAACGGGATCTGTCCCCAGGGTCCGTGGTCTTGGTGCGTCGGATTCCAGTGTCCGCCGGCCGAGCTTGCATCTGGAGCGGAGCAGTCGCCCTTGTCGTGCAGGTGCATCGCGTGCGGCCCCGGAGTGGCACCCGCGATCTTGATCTCGAGCGTGGTCGTCCCGCCTTGCGAGACGAACCAGGCCTCGCCGCGCAGGGAACTTCCGCTGGCGGGAGCGATCATGGCCTTGGCCCGGATTGAAGGTTCTGGCGCTGCGGATGGTGCCGGCGATACTCTCGGCGGCACGTTCGGAGGCGCCTCGGCGGTCGGTGACGCGCAACGCGCGAACGCCGCGATCGCGACCCACAGGCAGACGGCTGAGCGAATCGATCGGCGCATGGACCGTTCCTTTCATTCAGGCGAGACACGTTGACCGGCGTCACTCGATCCTAACGACCTGCAGGAGCCGCTGTCAATGAGGCTCGATCCGGGAGATGGCGTCGCGGACGAGCGCCGCATCGGCGTCATGAGGCAGGGTGACCCGCAGGCGCGCATCGCGCCGCATCGCCTCGTCGATGGCCGCGACCGCGCCTGGGTTCCTGGCCCAGGCGCGCCGTGCGACGCCATTCGTCACATCCCAGGCAATCAGCGACCGGATGCGCCGATCGGATTCGGGAGTTCCATCGAGCAACAACCCGAACCCACCGTTGATCACTTCGCCCCAACCCACGCCGCCACCGTTGTGCAGGCTGACCCAGGTCGCTCCGCGAAAGGCGTCACCGATCACGTTTTGCACGGCCATGTCGGCGCAGAATCGGCTGCCGTCCCGGATGTCGGCGGTCTCGCGCCACGGCGAGTCGGTTCCGGATACGTCGTGGTGATCTCGTCCGAGTACGATCGGTGCCGTGATTCGGCGGTCGCGAATCGCTGCGTTCAGCGCCAGCGCGATGGCCGTGCGGCCTGCTTCATCGGAGTAGAGAATCCGCGCCAGCGATCCGATGACCATCCGGTGACTTCCGGCTTCGCGGATCCAGCGCAAATTGTCCTCGAGTTGACCGCGAATCGCCGGCGGCGAGGTCGCCAGCCGTTCGCTCAATACCCGTTCAGCGATCGAGTCGCTCTGCTGCAGATCGGTCTCAAGACCGCTGGTACAAACCCAGCGGAACGGTCCGAAGCCGTGATCGAAGCACATCGGACCCATGATGTCTTCGACGTAGGACGGATAGCGGAACGAGCCGTCCGGACGCGAAAGATCGGCGCCGGCGCGAGAGGCTTCGAGCAGGAACGCGTTTCCGTAGTCCCAGAAATGCATCCCCTGGGCCGCGAGTCGATCGATCGCTGCGACCTGGCGTCGCAACGAAGCCCGCACCGCCTCGCGAAACCCGGTCGGGTCGTCGCGCATCGCCAGCTTCGCGGCCTCGAAATCGGTTCCGACCGGATAGTAGCCGCCGCCCCAGGGATTGTGGAGCGAGGTCTGGTCCGATCCGAGGTCGATCGGGATTCCGGCCGAAGCCAGACGCTCCCACAGGTCGACGACGTTGCCGAGATAACCGATCGAGACCGCTCGCCGCTCACGGCGAGCGACCTCGATGCGCCCGAGCAGCTTGTCGAGATCGGATTCGAACTCGTCGAGCCATCCTTGCTCGTGCCGCTTATGGAGTGCGCGAGGATCGATCTCCGCGATCACGCCAATCGCACCGGCGATCACTGAGGCCTTGGCCTGGGCACCGCTCATGCCGCCGAGCCCCGAGGTGACGAAGACCTTTCCCGCAAGATCGCTCTGGGCACGCGAACCGAGATAGAGCCGACCCGCATTGAGCAGAGTGATCGTTGTGCCGTGGACGATACCCTGCGGCCCGATGTACATGAAGCTCCCGGCGGTCATCTGCCCGTAGGAGGTCACGCCGAGCGCCGCCAAGCGCTCGTAGTCCTGCGCTCGACTGTAATTTGGAACCACCATCCCGCAGGTGACGACCAGGCGTGGGGCTTCGGGATGCGAAGGGAACAGACCTAGAGGGTGACCCGAGTAGAGCACGAGGGTTTGCTCGTCGGTCATCTCCGAGAGGTAACGCATCGTCAGCAGGTACTGGGCCCAGTTCTGAAAGACCGTTCCGTTTCCGCCGTAGGTGATCAACTCCTGCGGGTGCTGGGCGACCGCCGGATCGAGATTGTTCTGGATCATCAACATGATCGCCGCGGCTTGGCGGCTTCGCGCGGGGTAGGCGTCGATCGAACGCGCCCGAATTTCATAGGAGGCTGGCCGGAAACGTCGCATGTAGATCCGACCGTCGCGGGCCAGTTCGTCAGCAAACTCGAGTGCCAACGCCTGGTGGAGCTCGGACGGGAAATAGCGAAGCGCGTTTCTGACAGCCAGCACTTTCTCTTCGGGCGAGAGCCGATCGATGCGCGCCGG
The DNA here is from genome assembly GCA_031401755.1 of Acidobacteriota bacterium. GTDB lineage: Bacteria > Acidobacteriota > Polarisedimenticolia > Polarisedimenticolales > Polarisedimenticolaceae > JANNRU01. Next base: position 4,230 of record JANNRU010000432.1, read on the forward strand.
GGCGTGGCTCACCGAGGGATCCTCCGGCTGCAGCGGCGGGAGCTCTCGTGGGATCCCCGCCGCAATGGCCGCGCGGAATTCACTAAGACTGTCGGTCGTTCGAGCCATCTGCTCCCTCCCGGCTTGTCAGATCGAGCACGGCTTGCGCCAGCGGCGGGATTCTAGTCCAGGCCTCGGAGTGCGCGTCAGGCGGTCTGGCGTGCGGCGAGCCGCGAGAACTGGCCACCCGCCGCGATCAAGGCTTCGTATCCGCCTTCCTCGACGAGACGTCCGTTTCCGATGACGTAGATCCGGTCCGCGTCGCGAATCGTGCTCAGTCGGTGGGCGATCACGACGCGCGTCACGCCGAGTCGGGACAGACTCTGCGTCACCACCGCTTGCGTCCGATTGTCCAAGGCGCTCGTCGCCTCGTCAAAGAACAGGATTCGCGGTCGTCGAGCGAGAGCGCGCGCGATCAGCAGCCGCTGGCGCTGTCCGCCGGAGAGATTGATCCCACCCTCGGCGACAACCGTGTGCAGGCCCATCGGCATCTCGGCGACATCCTCTTCGAACCCCGCCGCACGGACCGCGTCGTGAGCCTCCTCGAGCGTCAACTGAGCGCCCGCGGCGATGCTGTCGAAGATCGATCCGGCACCGATGCGGCCGCCTTGGAGGACGACCCCGAACTGCCGTCTGAGCGCGAGGACGTCGATCCCGCCGAGTTCGCGGCCATCGTAACGGATCGTCCCGGCACGCGGCGTTTCGAACCCGAGAAGCAGCCGGAACAACGTCGACTTGCCGCTCCCGGACGGGCCGACTACGGCGACGAACTCTCCGGGTTCGGCGTGCAGATCGATGCCGTCGAGAATTCGCGGTCCGTCCTCGTGAAACTGGAAGACCACTCCCTCGACCTCGATGCGCCCAGCCAGTCGCCCGGGGTCGGCACGGTGGGCTTCGGCTTCGGGCTCGGCTTCGAGCAACGGCCTGGCGCGCTCGCGCAGCACGCCGACGGTCAAGATGTCGATCGCCGTGTTGCTCAGCGATACCACGGCTCCGACGAAGACGCCGTACGCCGTCTGGAACGCGAGGAATTGCCCCGTGCTCAGCGTTGCGGCCCCGCTCGCCGGACGCACAAGCGTGGAGGCGAGGCCCAGCACCGCGATCGTGCCCGCGGTCGCGATCACGATATTGGTGCAGATCAACGCATCTCGAACGCGGGCGGAGCCGATCTCCAGGCGGACCAAGGGCGCGAACTCGTCGGCCCACCTCGCGAATCCCCGCCCTTCCGCAGCCGCGACTCGCAACTTTGGAATCGCCTGGATCAACTGGACCACCAAGCTGAAGATCCGCGCGTCACACTCGAGGATGCGTCGCGTGAACTTCACGCCAATGAACCCGGCGCAAAACGCCGCAGCTCCACTCAAGACCGCGACGATCAGCGCCACCCAGGCCAGTCCCGGGCTGTAATGGAGAAGTAGCGCGAGATTGAGCAGCAAGGCGATCCCCGAGAACATCGCCCGCAGCGTCACTCCGCCGAATCGCGCACGGATCGAGCCCACGGCGGCCACCGCTTGCTGTAGCTCGCCAGTCGAATGTCGGCGGAAGAACTCCGGCCGAAGGCCGAGCAGTCGGTCCATAACCGCCGGTTGGACCACCGCATCGGCGACCGTCTCCATGCGCAACATCGCCAGACCCTGAAAGAGTCGAAACGCCGCCGCGCCCAGGGCCGCGACCAGAAGCCCTAGGCCAAGCTCGACGAGCAAGCGATCGTCGGCCTGGGGTATCGCCTGATCGACGACCCATCCGGTCGCGATCGGCACGAGCATTCCCAGCACGGTCGCCGCGACCGCGGACAACCCGATCCGGACGAGATCGCCGGAACGTCCGGCAAGTGCGAACCGCGCGAGAGTCGACAGCCGCTCCGCGTGCGCCGGGAGCGGTCGGTAGAGTACCCACGCATGCGGCGCCAGCTCGTGCGCGATCGTCTCGTCCACAATGGACGCGGCGGTCGCCGGTGCGCCATGGATCTCATAGCGGCGGGTTCCGGCCGGGATCAAGGCGACAGGGTGCAGGTCCGGCCCGTGGAACCCGAGGAGCGCACCGCAGTCCTGGCGCCACCATCCCTCATGAAGCCTCACGCGTCGGATTCGAATACCGGCAGCTCGAGCGAGAGACTCGACCGGATCGTCGGCGGTCGAGCTCCAGGTCGGTCGCGTCTCGAAGTCGATTCCCAGCGCCGCGGCGACTCGACGCGCGGCCGCCTCGAGCCCAGATCCGCCCACGATCGCCTTTTCGGCGCGCCCGGCGGCGCTCGCCAGCGTGGCCGACGCCCGCTCGGCCGCCTCGCGCTCCAGCCGCGCCTGAGCCTCGGCGCGCCGTTGGTCCTGCTCGTGCTCGCGAGCGCCGAGTTCGGCAAGACGTTCGAGGAGCTCCAGGTGGAAGCGCTGGAGATCGTCGGGATTCGCGGACAAGGCACCGACTGACGCTTCCCAGGCGATTCGCCACGCACGCGCCAACTCGGTCGACTCAGAATGGTCGGGCGCGACGACGCGAAGCGCCGAGGATTCGAGCGCGACCGCGATGAGTCCGATCCCGGCCGCGGTCGGATCCGCTCCGAGGCCAAATAGCGCTCCCCCGACACCGACCTCGATCCGGCGACGACGAGGAAAGGACGGGGACGCCTCGCGAACGGCACCGGAAAAGAGCACGAATCGGCCACGCTCGACGCGCCACGTCTCGCGAGGGTCGACGAGCACGATCGCGTCGCCGAGCCCCACCTCCCGGATCGGATTTGGGTCCATCGATTCGTCCACGATACCGCTCAACCCTCGCCGCCGGTTTCTAGCAAGCGCCGGTACTCGCCGCCGGATTGCCAGAGCCCGTCGTGCCGGCCGCGCTCGACGACCTTGCCGCCGCGCAGCACCACGATCTCTCCAGCGTCGCGGATCGTAGACAGTCGATGGGCCACCAGGAGCGAAGTGCACCCGCGGCGCCTCAGGTTCAAGTCGATCCGCCGTTCTGTTTCGGAGTCCAGAGCGCTCGTCGCCTCGTCGAGAATCAGGATCGAAGGGCGACCGACGAGGGCTCGGGCGATCTCCAGCCGTTGTCGTTGCCCCCCGGATAGATTTGCAGCACCCTCCAGCAGGGAGCCGTCGAATCCGCCCGGTATCCGGCGCAGCTCATCGAGGATTTCCGCGTCACGGCAAGCCTCTTCGATGTCGACATCGGGCACGGTCGGATCCCAGAGCGTCAAATTGTTGCGAATGGATCCGGAGAAGAAAGCCAAATCCTGGTCGACGAAAGCGAGCGATCGCGCCAGGCGGCGCCGATCGAGCGAGCCCCGGGGCAGTCCGTCGATGAGAATCTCGCCATCCCATGGCTCAAACAAGCCGGCGAGGAGCCGGGCGACCGTCGATTTCCCCGAACCACTGCCCCCGACGAGCGCGACTCGCGTCCCCGGTTCTATTCGCAAATCGAGCCCCTCGATCAACGGCGGCGCTGCGCGGGAGTAGCCGAACGTGACTCCCCGCAGCTCGACTAATCCGACGAGCCTTCCCGCCTCGGCCGCCCGATCGTCCAATCCCGGAGGCACCGCCCGCAGATCCCGCTTGTGGTCGAGCACATCGTCCACCCGCGACAGGTCGCCATGCAATGCCTGCAAATCACCGGCAAGCGAGACTAGCGTTCCGACGGGACGCTGAAAGCTCACCATCAACGATTGGAACGCAATCAATGCACCGATCGTCAACTCGCCACTGATGACGCGAAATCCCCCGATGACGAGGACGGCTGCTGCCCCCAGAGCGGCGAGGAGCCCCGGCGCGACCGCCAGCGACTGCTGTGTCTGCTCGAGCTCTTGTCGCGCGGAAGCCGCCCGCGCGTAGTGACCCGCCCAGCGCCCGAAGAAACTCGCCTCGAGCGCGGAAGCCTTGAGCGTTTCGATGCTTTGCAATCCGGCCGTAGTCACACCGGCGAGGCGTCCCATCTCGTGCCGGGCCCGCAAGCTTGACTCCACTCGCCGGTTCGCGATCCAGCGCAGGAGCAGAACGTTCGCCGATGCGGCGCCGACGCCGATCACGGTCAGCCACGCATCGTACTGAAGCATGACGGCACCGTAAAGAACCAGCGTGACGCAGTCGATTGCCGCGGCGGCCAAGCGACCAGACAGGATGTCGGCGATCCCGTCGTTCAGAGCGACGCGGCCGGCGATCTCGCCAGTGAAGCGTTGTGCAAAAAATCCAGCCGGCAGCCGCAAGACGTGGTCGAGAAAGCCGCTGGCCATGCGCACCGCGAGTCGCGCTCGCAACGCCCGAAGATAACCGAGTTGCATCCACGCCAAGATCAGTTGAATCAGTCCGACCCCGGCGAGGCCGATCAGCAGCGGCCGGGTCCAGTCGCCGCGATCTTGAATGAAGACGCCGTCGATGAACGCCTGCTTCAGCATCGGCAACGCGATTCCGGGGAAGACCAACAACAGGCCGGCGGCGATGCAGAACGCCAGATCTCGGCGGACCCCGCCGAGCCGCGTTCGAAGGCCGCGGATCGCGCTCGGTGCCTGTCCCCCTTTTTCGAAGCTCTCGCCGGGTACGAGCTCAAGCACGACGCCAGTGAACCCGGCATCGAATTCATCGGCGCTGACCAGTCGACGCCCGCCCGCGGGATCGTTCAGTCGCACCCGGTCGCCGACGATGCCCTCGACGACCACGAAGTGGTTGAACTTCCAAAACACGATGAACGGCGGCGCGAGGGATCCTAGGTCCTCGACCTCCGCGGCCAAGCCACGAGCGCTCATTCCGTACCGGCGGGCGGCTCGAACGACGTTTGCCGCGTTGCTACCGTCGCGAGAGACGGCCGCCGCTTCCCGCAACTCGGCCAGCGGCACCCAGCGGCCGTGATAGGCGAGGACGATGCCGAGCGCGGCGGCACCGCACTCGACCGCCTCCATTTGGAGGATCGTCGGCGTGCGCACGGGACGGCGGCGCGATTCGCCCCGCGAGCGCCACGAACGAAGTCGATCAGTCCAGGCCAAGGGACGACTTGAACCAGGGCAGGACGAAGCTGATCGGCGGACGACTCTCAATTGTTGCGCGAACCCAAACGGTCGTCCCGGACGTGATCGCCAGCGCCGGACCGCTTCCCGAGGTCCAGACAAAGCCGCTCGGGGTCGCCTGGCTGGTGATCAATCGCCCTTCGACCTGCATCGCGTGCCCACCGAGGACCAGATTCTGCGCAACTTCGCGAACACCGACGACCTTCTCAGCTTCGGCCACTGAGACCGGCATCGGCGAGACGTGGATCACCTCGCCCTTGATACTACCGTGGCGCTGTCGTTCGACCGTCTCCGGGGTGATCTCGATTTGCATCCCGGGACCGAGGCGCTTGCCGTCGCCGACCGTGAAATAAGCGATCGCGCGGAGTGCGCTGTCCGACTGGCTGGTCGAAATCGCGCCGATCCGGTCTCCAGCCTCGACATACTCGCCAACCGCCGCATTCAGCTCGACGATCACGCCGTCTCGGTCGAGTCGCAAGATCGCCTCGCGATCCTCCGCCATCCGGAGTCGTGCCAACTCGCGCCGTGAACTGGCAAGCTCGTTCTCGCGGTCGACGGAACGCTCCAGTCGCTGTAGGTGGCGTTCTTCCATCTCGAGCTCGCGAGTGCGTAGCTCGCCCAGTCGCACCGCGATCTCTGATTCCCGGGCGCGCGCGGCGACGGCATCGGTCTCGACCGCGAGGATCGCATCCTTGGAGAGCAACCCCTGGTCGACGAGCCGACGATTCGACTCCAATCGTTCGGCTAAAAGGGTCGCGAGAGATTCGGCCGCGCGATGCTGCTCGACGACGCGCTCGCGCTCGTCGAGCAAGGCGCGGTACTCGCGGTTGCGCAGCGCATCGGCGAGTCTGCGCGGAGCCAACTCGATGCGAGCGTTCAGCTCTTGCTCGCGTTCCTGCTCCAGCCGCAGCTCTTGCTCGAGATCGGGTCGGGCGATGCGGGCGACGACTTGGCCGGCCTCGATCCTGTCCCCGACGCGGGCCGGCAACTCGGCGAGATAACCGTCGCCTGGGGCACGTAACTCGACCATCTCGCGCGGAACTACGAGAATTCCCCGTCCCTGAATGGTGACCGGCACGCGGCCGGCGATCGCCCAGACAAACCCCGCGACGACGATCAGGCCGATCGCGGAAAGCGGGATGAAGCTCCGCCTATCGGCCGCCCGCAGCAACTGGTCGAGGCGCTCGGGCGAGGCAAGGTGGTCGAGCGCTTTCTTTCGAAAAAGGCCGCGGTCCTCACCCGCCATGCACTCCTCCGGAACCTCCGGAAGCGGCGGGCGCCGATCGCAATCGCGTGAGCAGCCATTCGAATCGGGCGCCCGCAAGCGCCACGCTCTCCAGACGCTCTGGGTCAAGCTCTTCATCGGTCATGCGAGAAGACGCCTCGCCGCTCAGTTTCTCCGGACCGTAGCCGAGGCGCTCCTGTGTCCGCCGCAACCGCGCAGCCAGAAAAACGCCGAGCGCGCGATAGAACCGAGCCGCAAAAGCCGAGTCCGCAGAGAGTTTCGTGCTCAATTGCTCGCGAGAGACGGCGAGAACCGTCGCCTCCTCGATTGCCTTGACCGTCGCCGACGGTGGCCGCGCATCCAGGAACGACAGTTCGCCGAGCACCTCGCCCGAACGCAACGTGGCGACCTCGCGATCTCCGAGCGCGTTCAATCGCACGGAAAGTTTGCCATCGAGCAAGATGAATAGGACGGAAATCGGCTTCCCCTCCTCGATCAGGGTTGCACCGGCCGGATAGCGGCGCTTCTCACCCTGGGCGACGAGCCAGTCGATATCACTGTCATCGAGCTCGGCGAGGATGAACAACACCTTGCGCACGAGGCACCAACTCCGGTCCGCCGGTCCTGGCGAACGACGCGAAAGCGGCGAGACAAACGACGGGGCGGCGAATCGAATCGCCGCCCCTTGCCGTTTCTTCAGCTATTGGAAGTCATGTCGACCGGGCCGTTCGCAGGCGTGCTCCCGGCAGCGTTTTCGACGACGCCCGGTTGACTCGATCCGCCGCCGCTGCCGGCGGGTTGCCGAGCCGAGGAAACGATCAGTGGATCGGACGAACCGCCCGCCGGCGCGATGGGTCCGGCGCCTCCAGTCACCTGACCTAGATCCTTGTCGTCGATCTTCTTCGTCATACCCCTCTCCTTTTTTCTTTCGAGCCCCTCGGATTGAGGCGCCCTTTATCGAGCGTTGAAAGGTGCCACCGATCCCGATGAATCCCAGGGAGTCGCAATCCCGGCGACCCCGCCCCGCTCGGTACGTCTCCCGTCGACTGGCACCACGGCAGTTTCCTCGCTTCACGACTGCGTTAGAACTTAACATGACTTGACAGGTTTCCGACGGAATTTCTCGATTCCAAGCCACATTGCAACGCAGCTTTCAATTCCTAAATGTCGGTCGTTGCCCTCGCATGCTGCCGTCGTTCGCTCGAAGCGCAAACTCGGCGCGCCTCGCGGAAGCTCGCTCCCTCGGTGCTACACCTCGGTTTGGGCAAGTTCGGCGCAAATCCGACGAAGGCCTGGGACACACGGTACGAACCCGCGGCCCAGGCCTATCTGAACTCCGTGCGGATCAGCGACGCGCGAGATCGACCGGACCACTCGTTGGGGCGGTACCGGCCGCGTTGTCGGGACCGCTGCTAGGACCCCCGGGGGTACTTCCGCCTTCGGACTTCGTGCGCAGGACGGTGTTCGAAACGGTGGTGGGGCTCTGCGTCAGATCGATCGCGGTGCCGCCGGTCACGATTTTCAGGTCCTTGTCATCAATCGTCTTGGCCATGATTCACTCCTCGTTGTCGCCCTGAGGCGGTCTTGTCTGGTCTCGCGAACCGCGGGTCCTAGACGACCGGGTCCGCGCACGTGTCAAACGAACTGCAAATGACGGG
>JANNRU010000433.1:0-5399 GCA_031401755.1 Acidobacteriota bacterium
GGGGTTCCGACGCGCGCGACTCGTCGATTCGTCCGGCGGCTCTCGGACCAGTGCGACCTGCCGGTGTATGCGTTCGTCGACTGCGATCCATATGGGATCTCGAACATCTATCGAACGCTCAAAGTCGGCTCCGGTAACGCCGCGCACATCAACCAGTTCTTTTGCGTTCCGCGAGCGAGCTTTCTCGGGGTGACGCCTCAGGACATCGTCACCTACAAGTTACCCACGCACCCACTCAAGGACGTGGACATCAAGCGCGCGACCGATGCGCTGAAGAACGACCCGTTCTTCAAGAAGCACGAGGCATGGGAAGACGCGATGCGACAGTTGGTCAAGATGGGCGTGCGCGCGGAACAGCAGGCGTTGGCGAGGTGGGGCCTGAACTACGTGATCGACGAGTATCTGCCGCAAAAACTGCAGGCCGTGTCGAAGTTCCTGCCCTGAGCCCGGGCGATCAGGCCTCGCTCGTCCCGCCGGCCGCGAGAGCCGCGGGATCGATGCCATTTGCGTGGAGCGCGCTGGCCCAAATCGTCTCGGGCGCCCCTTCGAACAAGAACGCTGCTTCGGCCGAAGCGACGATCCAGGATCCCTCGACGATCTCGCGTTCGAGCTGGCCGGGCCCCCAGCCCGCGTAACCGGAGTAACAGTGGAACCGGCCGCCGGTCTGCCCTTGGCAAAGTCGCTCGAGCGTCCCTTTCGAAGCGCTCACGTGTAGGCCATCGATCAACGGACGGCCCTCCGGGTCTTGATGCTCTTCGCCGAAGACGACGAGCCCCTGCTCGGGCTGCACCGGGCCGCCGCGGCGCACCCGTTTGTCGGGCTGTCCCCGGTAGTCGATCTCCTGGTCGTGACACAACTCGCTGAGGAGCAGCGGGCTCTCCGAGTTGACGATCACGCCCATCGAGCCGCCATCATCGTGCTCGATCAGCAGGATCACCGCTTGGCGGAAGTTGGGATCCAGTAATTGCGGCATGGCGATCAGCAGTCCCGGGGCAAGTCGATCAGCCATGGTCTCCAGATCCCTCCACGATGGCCCGGTTCGGGGACACACCCTATATATACACGGTCCCGGCGACTGCCGCGGGTGGGGGCGTGATCGATGCGAATCCTGGTTGTCGAGGACGAGCGCGACATCGCGGAATTGTTACAGCGGGCGCTCGAGGGGATGGGGAACTCCTGCGTGGTCGCCCCCGATACCGACGGGGCGAATCGGCTCCTCGCCGGGGAGCCCATCGACGCGGTCACCCTCGATCTGAGCATGCCCGGCTGTGATGGGTTGGACTGGCTCGAGTCGGTCGCCGCCGCACGCCCCGGGCTCGCGCGTCGCACCCTGGTGATCACGGGCCGGTACCTCGAGGCCGGGGCGATCGAGCGTCTCGCCCGCTGCGGTGCCGGTGTGCTCGCCAAGCCGTTCACTCTCCACCATCTGGAAGATGCCGTGCGCGGGCAACTCGCCCATCGGGGGAATTGACCCGGCGCGCTCTCCCGGTCTAGACTCCCGCTCCCACGCCATCCCGGCGGCGTAGCCAAGTGGTAAGGCAGAGGTCTGCAAAACCTCCACCACCGGTTCAAATCCGGTCGCCGCCTCCATCCTAAATCGCTCGGTACCCGGAGGGTCGAGGACCGTGCGACGGTCGCCGCCCAGTTGTGGCACCTCGACGTACGTTCTCGAAATTCGATTCTCGCAGACTGCACTCGAATCGACGCCTGGCCGGCACGGTTCTCAGTGAATCCGCGATTTTCCACCACCAACGACGCTGGCACGTTCGTCGCAATCTCCCGCCTCAATCGCGAGTCGCCAAACCAGGCACGAGCGGCAGCAGGGGGTGTTCATGTCCGACCGTCAGGTACGCGCGCTCGCGGCGTTTCTCGTCTTCGTTCTGGTCGCGGGGATGCCGGCATCGGCGGGATCGATTTCGATCGCGTGGGATCCCGTCTCTCATCCCGCGCTGGCCGGTTACCGGGTCCATTACGGTACCGCGACCGGCAGCTATTCCCAGCAGCTCAACGCACAACTCTCGACCTCCGCCGTGCTCGAAGGTCTGGCCGACTGCACGATGCATTACATCGCGGTCAAGTCCTATAACGGTGAGGGCACTCAGAGCACGACGTTCTCGAACGAGGTCGTCGGTTGGCCGCGGCCCGTGCTGGCTTCGGCGAGCCCAACGGAACTGGCCCGCGGGACTCAGGTCGCACTGACGATCAACGGGACCAACTTCCGGCCCGGCTCGACGCTGCAGATCAACGCCCCGGGCGTTTCAATCCAGAGCGCCACGGTCGAAAGCTGCCAACGCATCGTCGCGGTTGTCGCGGTCTCGGGTTCGGCGCCGCTCGGGGCGTCGACGTTGACCGTGAGCCACCCGGACGGCGCGGCCGGTAGCCTCCTCAACCTGGTCGCGGTGGTCGCCGATTCCACGGCGCCCGCGATCACCGAACTCGCACCGGGCGCGGTCGGCGCCACGACGGCGACGATTTCGTGGGTTACCAACGAAGCGGCGTCGAGCCAACTGCACTATCGAACCGCGGGTCAATCGAGCTACCAGGCGAGCCCGGTCAGTCCGGCGATGGTGACCGATCATGCGGTTGCACTCCACGGGCTATTCCCGGCGACCTCCTACGAGTACTACGCCAGGAGCGTGGACGCCGCCGGCAACGCGATCAGCTCCGCGGTTCAGACGTTCACCACACTCGCCAGTAGCTACAGTTACTTACGGGTCGAGCCGGAGCTCGGCCAAATCGGAGCACCGATCGCGGTCGTGACCGGGGCGGGTGCGTTCCGCGGCGCCTGGGTCGCACTGCCGCAGGGCGCAAGCGGCGGGAACTCGGCGAACCCGAATGGGGTCGTCACGCTCGGTTTCCAGACCGAGGACGCGGGCGAATGGCGCGTCTGGATGCGTGTTTACGGCCCCTCGACCGCGAGCGATGGTTGGTTTGAGAAGGTCGACAACGCAACCTACAATCCGATCCAGCCGTCCGCAGTTGGAACCTGGGAATGGGTCGCCGGCCGCAGCTACGATCTCAATCCGGGGCAACACACCCTGCGTCTGGGAGGGCGGGAAGCGCTGGCTCGAATCGACCGGATCTTGATCACCGACGACCCCAACTTCACCCCGTCGGAGATCCCTGCCGACGACGTGACGGCACCGAGCGGTGTCTCGTCCCTTGCCGCTGCGGCGAGCGATGGCTCAATCACGTTGAGTTGGACCGATCCGACCGATGCGGACGCCGCGCGGCTCGTGATTCGTTATCGCCCGGACGGGGTCTGGCCGACGACCCCGGTCGACGGCCTGCCGCTGGTCGACACGCCCGTGGAGCACGGCGACGCCGGTCTCTACGAGCATTCGGGCCTGGTCAATGGCACCAACTACCGCTACTCGGTCTTCACCGTCGATGCCGCGGGTAACGTCTCGGTCCCGGCGACAGTGGAGTCCGCGCCGTCGGCCGCGCCGCCGGATCCGGTCACGAATCTGCGCCGCGCCGACGTCTTGTAGGGTAGGGTCTTCAGAGTCCGGAGCGGGGCGATCCGGCGGCGAAGCCGCAGGGTCGCCCCGCTTGTTTTTAGGCCAGCGTCTTGGCGTCCGAGGCCGCGACGCCGTGGTTAGATTCCGAGTGCAGATAGAAGCGCTCGACATACTCGCGCACCATGCGCTGCGTGCTGAACCGAGGAGTCAAACGGCCCATGCTGAGTTTCATGCGCCGGAGCCAGTTGACCGGCAGCCCCTGCTCGTTTCGCTCGTAGTAACACGGCAAGACTTCGTCGGCGAGAGCGCGATAGAGGGATTCCACGTCTTCGAGGTCCTGCGCCTCCGAGTCGCGGACTTCGGTCGCTCCGATCGACCAGCCCAGCGCGGGATCGTAGGCCTCGGCCCACCATCCATCGAGGACGCTCAGATTGAGGACGCCGTTCATCGCCGCCTTCATGCCGCTGGTTCCACTGGCCTCCTGCGGACGCCGCGGGGTGTTGAGCCAAACGTCCACACCCTGCACCAGTCCCCGCGCGATCCGCAGGTCGTAGTTTTCCAAGAAGATCACGCGCCCGCGGATCTCCGGGGACTCGGCGAACTGACAGATTCGTCGGATCATATCCTGTCCGGGCCGATCGGCGGGGTGGGCCTTGCCGGCGAAGACCAGTTGAATCGGTCGCTTCGCGTCGGCAATCAAGGCCTTGAGTCTCCCCGGGTCGCGCAGAATCAGGTCGGCGCGCTTGTAGGTCGCAAAACGCCGCGCGAAGCCGATGATCAGCGCTTCGGGATCGAGCAGATGTTCGATGCTGCGCAGGGTTTCCGGCGATCGCCCGTGGCGCGCGTATTGCCGTAGAGCAAGCTGCCGAACCATTGTGACGAGGCGCTGTTTCTGAGCGCGGTGCGCGACCCAGAGCTCGTAGTCCGGAATCGCCGCGATGCGCTCCTCGAATCGATCCTCCAGTGTCGCGGCGAAGGCGCGGCCCAGATGCCGTTCGAGCAGTTCTTCGATCTGTGGGCCGACCCAACTCGACAGGTGGACGCCATTGGTCACGTGGGCGATCTCGGGGCGAGCGTCGGCCTTGAGCAGGCCGCGCCACATGGAGTTGGCCGTCTTTGCGTGCAGCGCGCTGACTGCATTGGACCGGGCCGTCCCGCGCAGCGCCAGTGCCGTCAGGTTGAAGACGCCGTTGGTCTCGCCCCCCGTTCGCCCGAGCGTGAGCACGCGGTCCAGATCGAGCCCGGCGGACACCGACCACGGCGCGAGGTAGCGGCGAACCAACTCGACATCAAAAGTCTCGTTGCCGGCCGGAACCGGCGTGTGCGTGGTAAACAGGGTGTCGCGTCGAACAACTTCGAACGCGGAATCGAACGAACTCTGCCCTCCGGCCATCGCGAGCCGCAGTCGTTCGAGGATCATCAACGCGGAGTGGCCTTCGTTGAGGTGCCAGACGGTCGGGCGCAGCCGCAGCGCTTCGAGCACGCGCACCCCACCGATTCCCAGAACGATCTCCTGGCACAGGCGCATCTCGCGGCCGGAGACGTAGAGCACCGATGTGATCGGACGGTCAGCCGGATGATTGATCGGCAGATCGGAATCGAGAAGCAGGACCGGAACCCTGCCGACCGTCGCTTTCCAAACGCGCAGATAGACCTGTCGATCGGCGATCTCGACGGGTACGTGCAACTCGTGGCCGGCCGCGTCGACGACCCGCTGAAGCGGAAGCCGGTTCAGGTCGTAGTCCGGATAGACGTGCTGTTGAAAGCCCTCGACGTCGATCGTCTGCGAGAAGTAGCCGAACTGATACATCAGGCCGACGCCGATGAACGGGAGGCCCAGATCGCTAGCCGACTTGCAATGATCGCCGGAAAGCACCCCCAGCCCGCCCGAGTAAGTTTGCAGGCACTCGTGCAGCCCGTACTCGGTCGAAAAATAGG
>JANNRU010000434.1:0-9167 GCA_031401755.1 Acidobacteriota bacterium
GGTCTGGGTCGCCTGGATCGACTGGCGGTCCACCGGGCGGGCACCCCCGCGGCGATCGCCTGGACGAGCGCCGCGGCGGCCAGGGCGTTGACCGAATTGCGGCCCCAGCCGGTCATCAACGCCACCGGTGTGGTCGTGCACACCAACCTGGGTCGGGCCCTGTTGTCGGAGCGCGCGGCCGAGGCGTTGGCCCGCACCGCAAGGGGATACGTCGATCTCGAGTACGACTTGGACGCGGGTCTTCGGGGGCGTCGGCTCGATCATTTGACCCCGCTGGTGGCGCGTTTGTTTCCCGGACATTCCTTTACCGTCGTCAACAACAACGCCGCCGCCGTCCTCCTCGCGCTGCGGGCGCTGGCCCGCGATCGCGAGGTCCTCGTCTCTCGAGGGGAACTGGTCGAGATCGGCGGCTCGTTTCGGGTGCCGGACATCCTTTCGGTCTCGGGCGCGAGGCTGGTCGAAGTCGGGACGACCAACCGTACGCGACTCTCCGATTATTCCGGTGCGATCTCCAAACGATCGGGCGCGATTCTAAAGGTCCATACGAGCAACTTCAAGATCGTCGGTTTTGCCGAGGAGGTTGCGGTCCGCGATCTCGCCGGATTGGCTCGGCGCTCGGGCATACCGTTGATCGTCGATTGGGGCAGCGGGGACCTGGTCGACCTCGGACCGCTCGGAATCGACGACGACTGGCCGGTCTCGCGGGTGCTCGCCGACGGCGCCGATCTCGTTACTTTCAGCGGCGACAAGCTGCTCGGTGGGCCGCAGTCCGGATTTGCGGTCGGTGGCCGAACGTGGATCGAGCGCTTGCGTCGCGACCCGCTTCAGCGGGTCTGTCGCCTGGATCGGTTGCGGCTGGCGGCGCTCGGTCAGACGCTTTCGGCCTACGTTCGAGGCCGCGCATTCGAGGAGATCCCGACACTTCGAATGCTGGCGCTGGGGCCGGAGGCGATCGAGGCCCGTGCGCTGGCGATCGTCAGCGAGCTTGCCAAGCGCCTGGGCCGCGACGATCTGTTTCGGATCATCGACGGGATCTCGCGCAGCGGCGGCGGGTCGTCGCCGACTGGCGAGCGGCCGACGCGATTGATTCGCGCGCGGCTGCCCGGACGGGACTCAGCGCCGCTTGAGCGCGGCCTCCGGACCGGGATGCCCCCGATCGTCGGCCGGTTGGCCAACGGTGCGCTGCTGCTCGATCTGCGTACCGTACTCCCGGATCAGGACGCCGTCGTGCTCATGCGACTGGAGCAGGTTTTCCGGTCGAACGGAATCGGCGAGAGCGAAGCGAGCCCCGCAGCGCGTCAGCGGGTCAAACGTTGAATCGGAAGTGCACGATCTCGCCGTCGCGAACGACATATTCCTTGCCTTCCAGCCGCAGGATGCCCCGATCGCGCGCCGCCGCCTGGCTTCCCGCAGAGAGCAGGTCGTCGTAGGCGATCACTTCGGCGCGGATGAAGCCTTTTTCGATGTCCGAGTGGATCGTGCCGGCCGCTGTACGAGCCGAAGTTCCCGCGCGGATCGTCCAGGCCCGGCATTCGTCCTCGCCGACCGTGAAGAACGAGATTCGGCCGAGCAGGCGGTAGGCGGCACGGATCGTCCGGTCCAGGGCGCGCTCGCGAATACCGAGCTCGGCCTGAAAGCTGGCCGCATCTTCCACGCCGAGTTCGGCGATCTCGGCCTCGATCTTGGCCGACAACGCTACGACCGCGGTCAGCGGCCGAGTCTCGTAGTCTGCGAGCCCGAATGCTGCGGCCCCGTCGTCGAGTCTCGACGCGTCGGCTTCGTCCGCGTTGACGACGATCAGCAGCGGCTTGGCCGACAGAAACGTGTATCCACGCAACACGCGCGCATCGGGCTCGGGCAATTCGAGTTCACGCAAGGGGCGCTCGCCTTCCAGATGCGTCAGGACGCGACGAAACAAGTCGAGCTCTTTTTTGTCGTCGTCCTTGTTGGTTTTCTTCGTCTGGAGCTCCAGCTTTTCCACACGACGCTCGGCGATCGTGTGATCGGCGAGGATCAGCTCGGTCTCCATCGTCGCCACGTCGCGGGCCGGATCAACCGAGCCCTCCACATGCGAAACGCTCTCGTCGCGGAATGCCCGAACCACATGGGCCAAGGCATCCGTGGTTCGAAGTTGATCGAGCGGCAGCACGCGAGCGGCCTCCCCGCGATCCATGCCCGCCAGGTCCAAGACCTCGATCGTCGCTGGCGTAATTTTGCGCGGCTTGTGCATGGCGACCAACCGATCGAGTCGGGGATCGGGGACGCGCGAAATCCCAGTTCGCGCGTCGCCGCGCGAGGCCGGCACGGGGCCGGCGCCGGTCATCAAGCCGAAGAGTGTCGTCTTGCCGGTCTGTGGGAAGCCGAAGAGCCCGATGCGCATGCCGCGTGTCTCCGCCGCTGGGAAAGCGCCCACCATAGCCGAGTGGCCGCGTTGGCGCCCGCGGCAGGCCGTGATTTACGATGCGCAGGAATGAAACATGCGGGGCGTAGCGCAGCCCGGTAGCGCGCCTGCTTTGGGAGCAGGATGTCGCAGGTTCAAATCCTGCCGCCCCGACCAACCACCCGCGCGTTCGAGGGGCCGATGCGTCAATCCAGGATGGGGGCCGTCCTCGCTATTGCCGGAGCGGCAGCCGCGGGCGGGACCGTCGCGTCCGACGTGTCGCTGGCGGGACTGCTCGATGAGTTGATAGTGCTCGACACGCTGGCGGAGTGGCCGTTCCCGGAGTTCCGTATCGGGATGGCTTCGAGCCGCGATCCCAGCTCGACCGCCCCGGACGCGCCCGGATGGTTCGACAACGTCGACTACGGTCACTTCCTCGGCATCGAAGATCACGACGGTCGCACCGAGTATGTGATGCTCGACCTGACCGGCTCCGGCGTGATCACCCGAATCTGGTCGGCCAATCCAGTCGGAGTGATTCGGATCTATATCGACGGGGCGGGCCTACCGGCGATCGAAGCGCCGATGAGCGCCTGGCTCGCCGGTGAGATCGATCCGTTCGTCGCACCGATTAACCACCGCGCGAATTTCGGATTCACTTCTTACTTTCCGATCCCGTTTGCCTCCGCCGTCCGGGTGACGGCGGACAGTAATCAGCCGTCGCTGGGGGCCGGTCTGTTCTACGAGATCGAGTATCGAACCTATGGGCCGGAAGTCGTGGTCGAGTCGTTCGACTCGGGCCGTTTGGCCGAGCTCCTGCCCAAGATCCAAACGGTCGCTGCCACTTGGCAGAATCCGGCGATGATCCAGGGCGGGGGCGCCGGGGCACAGACGGTCTCGGCGATCGTTGCCGTCGGTGCCCCGCCGATCGTCGTTTCGGCCGCGATCGCCGGAGGGCCGGGAGCAATCGTGCGCGAGTTGCGCGTGCGTCCTGGATTTTCGGACGAAAGCTCATTGCGCGCGGTCGAACTCTCGATCGCGTTCGACGGCGAGATCGCCGTGGCCGTGCCGCTCGGCGATTTTTTCGGTAGCGGACCGGGGAGCTACCTGCACGAATCGATGCCACTCGCCATGCGTTGGGACGGGACGCGGGTCTCGCGCTGGCCGATGCCATTTTCGGATTCCATGTCGTTGCAGTTCATCGGCACAGCCGGCTTGACCGGGGTGATCGACGTCGAGATCGTGATCGAGTCGCACACGCCCTCGCCGCGGAGCCTGCGCTTCCACGCCGGGTGGCGGACCGACCACGGGCCGGGTCCGCGTCCACCACGGGATTGGAACCTGGTCACGCTCCAAGGTCGAGGCCAGTACGTGGGTACGACGCTCAACGTCGCTCATCCCTTCATTAGCCCCCTGGACTGGTGGGGAGAGGGTGACGCGAAGGTCTGGGTCGATGACGGGGCCTCGCCTGCGATCTTCGGCACCGGGACCGAGGATCACTTCGGATACGGATGGGCCGCGCGTTCGATGTTCCAGCATGCATTGCACGCCCAAACTCGTTGCGATTGCTGGCCCGCCTTCCGGGGCTACTCGTCCGTGAACCGCTTCCGCGCGCTCGACCGCATTCCGTTCGAGAACTCGCTACGGTTCGACCTGGAACAGATCCAGGTTGCAGGGAACCCGGAGCAGAGCGTCGTCTTCGATGCCGTGAGTTACTGGTACGCGACTCCGAATACGACGGATGATCTCGGGTCCACGGCAGCGTCGTCGCGCACGGTGCCGCCGCTCCCGCAACGGACCGACCGAGTGTTGCCGGGAACGGTCATCGAAGGCGAATCGATGACTACGATCGCTGCCCCCGGATTGGGTTCGGCGCCTCGCAGCACGGCGAACCACGAGTTCTCCGGGCGGATTTGGCGCGGTCAGATGCAACGTGTCAACCACGGGACCGCGACCGGGCAGGTGTTCGATCTCGGCTTCAACCTTTCGTCGTCCGGAGAGCAGT
The DNA here is from genome assembly GCA_031401755.1 of Acidobacteriota bacterium. Lineage (GTDB taxonomy): Bacteria > Acidobacteriota > Polarisedimenticolia > Polarisedimenticolales > Polarisedimenticolaceae > JANNRU01. Next base: position 4,386 of record JANNRU010000434.1, read on the forward strand.
GCATTTTGGGTTTTTTCACGCGGAGCCCTTTCGCGGGACTTCACGCCTTCGAGATCGACGGCCACACGGCGGGAGCGCTGGACTTGTGGGACCCGCTGACCCTTCCCGCACCGGGCGTTTCGCTCGGAGTCCATACCCTAGCCGCCGGCACGCACACCCTTAGAACGCAGGTGACCGGATCTAATCCGAGCAGCACTTGCGCGTCATGCCGGTACCTGGGCGTCGATGCTCTGGCGCTGGTGCCCCGCGCCGTCGCGGCAGCCGGTCCGGTCTTGAGCGTCGCGCGCGAACGCTTGAGCTGGACGCTGTCCGCTGCCAACTACGACATCGTCGCTGGCGATCTCGGACTGCTCCGCAGCTCCGGCGGCGACTTCACCGCCGCGACCCAAGACTGTGTCGCCTCGATGGTCGAGGCCTCCGCGTGGCCGCTGACGAGCACGCCGCCTCCCGGGAGCGGATTTTGGTTTTTGGTCCGCGGGACTGGTTGTTTTCCGGCGACCTTCGATTCCGGCGGGGCGCAGCAGATCGGGACCCGCGACGACGAGATCCTGGCCGCGGTTAGCTGTCCGTGAGCTCGCGTAGGGTCCGACGGAGCGGCGCGGCCGTTGCGTTGCTCACCGCTTTGCTCGTGCTCGCCTGGATTGCGGGAGCGCTCGATCTGCGGACGGGCGTCGATCCGCATGCGACCGGTACGGATTTTTCCGAACTGTGGAGAGATCACCGGTCCGACATCGATGTCGAAGGCCACGGTGTCGTCGAGCGCCTGCTTGCCGACGATCAACAAGGCTCCCCGCATCAGCGGTTTCTTGTGCGGCTCGCCCACGGTCAGACGCTGCTCGTCGCGCACAACCTGGATCTGGCGTCTCGCATTCCGTTGCGTGTCGGCGAGGCGGTGGAGTTTCGCGGCGTCTACGAATGGAACGACAGGGGTGGGGTCGTCCACTGGACCCATGACGATCCCCACGGGCGGCGGCGCGGTGGCTTCGTGCAGCATGCGGGCCGGCGCTACGAGTGATCTGCGGCGAGGCGGCAGGTCAGTCGGCGATCCAGAGTAGCTCGAGCGAGGCGATCTGGATATCCGACTTGCGCGGCGGCACGGTCTTGCGTTCAAGCTCGATCGACGATGGATCGGGCAAGGTCGAGATCGTGGCGACCGCGGCTTCGATCTCCTGTTCGAGCTCGGCGAACTTGTCCCGAATGGCATGTTCGTTCTCCTCTGCCGCGGCGATGTCTTGGCGCTCCCGAGCCGCACGGCTGGCACCGCGTGCGGCCGTCGTGGCCCGCCCGATGTTCCCCACACTCGTCAACTTGCGTCCGAACAGCGCGCCGAGCACGGTCGCGCCGATCGACACGACGGCTTGTGTGCGCTGGCCTTCGTACTGCGACCGCTCGCGTTCGGTCTTGGCCTCAGCCCGGCGCAGCCGCTCCTGTAGCGCTTCGATCGCGGGCGCATGACGCGCTCGAAGCATGGCCAACTTCTCGTCCCTACGCTCGCGGGCGACATGCGCGACGCGGACCCGGAAGTCGCCTTCGCTCTCGGCCGGGTTCGAAGTCATCTTTGAGGCCGGCGCGGCGAACAGGTTGAGGGTCCTGTGGCGATAGAGGTGGTCTTCGAGCGCGCCCGACCACTTGCGGAATGTCGCCGGACGCTGGGCTTCGACCGGAAGTGTGGAGTATCGAGCGCCCGGCCATGGGGCGTCCTCCAGCAGATCGGCACCGTTGAACGGCTCCGATCGCGACCACGGCGAATCGATCGTCGCCGTCTCGACCGGGGCGAGCAGCCACAGGTCCTCCCAGCGATCGAGGTCCAGCCCGCGGTCGATGAAGTGCAGCCGCGCTTGCCCGAGCAGACCGGGACGATAGGTCGGGGCGTCGGACGTTCCGGTTCGGGATCGCCAGAAGCGTTGACGGATCTCGGCGGGCAGCGCCGGCGGAGCCGATGCCGCGCCTATTGGGGCCGAGGGTGACGCGGCGACCGCTGGCGCCGGCGGCGCGGCGGCCGTGGGGCGGTCGGCAGTCAGCGAACGGATGTGCGCGCGCGTTAGAGGTCCCCGCAGATAGGACATGGCCCAGCGCGTTTGAAACAGCACCGGCGCAGGCTCATGGACGTTGTGCAAGAGGAAGACGCGCTTGCCGAGACCCGACAGGATCGAGTCGATCCGAGCGCGATCAAAGCCACCGCTCGCCGAGGCCGCGGACCCTTCCAGCCCGTCGAGCACTCGCGCCTTGTCGCGCTCGGTCTGCAGCCGGCCGAGAAACCAGGTCCCGGCATTCGACAGCCCCTTGTAATCCAAGTCGACCGGGTTCTGCGTCGCCAGCACCAGGCCGAGTCCGTGCGCTCGGGCCTGCTTCAATAACGTCAACATCGGCAGCTTGGAGGGCGGATTCGCGCTAGGAGGGAAGTAGCCGAAGATCTCGTCCATATACAGAAGTGCGCGCAGACTCGACGTCCCGGATTGGCTGCGGACCCAGGCCACGATCTCGTTGAGCAGAATCGTGACGAAGAAGATCCGTTCGGACTCCGGCAGGTGCGCGATCGACAGGATCGAGATTCGCGGCCGGCCCTCCGGCGTCCAGAGCAGGTGGCCGACGTCCAGCGGAGGCCCCTCGAGCCAACCGGCAAACCCAGGAGCAGCCAGAAGCGCGTTCAACCGCATAGCCAGCGCCGTGCGATCCCGCGACGGAAAGAACGTTTCGAGGTCCATCACGCCGACGTGTTCGAACCCGGGGGTCTGGATCTCGCGGATCAAGCCGCCCAGATCGACCGCGCGGCCGGCGCCCCACGCTCGGTCGAGGATCGTGGACAGCAATACGTGTTCGGGGCTTTGCCGCGCCTGGGCATCGAGATCCAGCAGCGACAAGAGTCCCGAGACCGCGGCTTCCAGCCGCTCGCGGACGAGCTCGGCATCCTTGGCGATAGCAGGGGGCGGGGGAGCGAAGGATCGCAACACGGTGAGCGGAAGTCCGGCGGTGCTTCCGGGGGTGTAGATCGCGAGATCGACCGCCTTGCGCAAGCGATCGATTCGTCCGCCGTCCTGTCCCCAATCGGACAGACCCTTGCGCCATGTAGCTGCGACCTGCTCGGCCCAGGCCTCCGCTGAGAGGCCGTTTCGGGCGGCCTCGCCCTCGTCGATCCAGGGCTGGAAGTCCGACCCGCGCAGTTGGGGAAACGTGAGCAACAGATTGCCGAGGTCCCCCTTGGGGTCGATGGCGATCGCGGGAATCCCGTCGATCGCGGCCTCCTCCAGCAGCGAGATGCACAGGCCGGTCTTTCCGCTGCCGGTCATGCCCACGCACACCGCGTGCGTCGTCAGATCCGGCGAGTCGTACATCAAGGGTGTCGAGGTCGTCGCCCCGGTTTCGGAATCCCAGATTCGCCCGAGGTAGAACGAACCGAGTTTTTCGAAGTCCTGCATCGTCCCTCCATCGCGAAGCATGGTACCCTTCGCCGTCATGGCAGGCGGCCGTGTCGACCGCCTATAATCCGCGTCGCTTTTCGTGCGCGCGTAGCTCAGCTGGATAGAGCACCAGCCTCCGGAGCTGGGGGTCGCAGGTTCGAATCCTGCCGCGCGTACCACGGCTCCGGCTCTCCATGGGCCCTTCGGCGCGCCTGTAGCTCAGGTGGAAAGAGCAGCGGCCTTCTAAGCCGCGGGTCGGGGGTTCGAGTCCCTCCAGGCGTACCACTCGCGCCGTGGCGTCGCCGGCGAGCCCAAAGATATAATCCGCCGGCCGCTGCGTCGGGACGTGAGGCATCGGTGATCGAAGTTCCCAGTTCGGTGAGTGTAGCTCAGTCGGTAGAGCTCCAGACTGTGAATCTGGCTGTCGCGGGTTCGAGTCCCGTCACTCACCCCATCTGCGACCTGCGAGGCCAGGATCGGGTCGACGTCGAAGAGTGCGCCCGTAGCTCAGCTGGATAGAGCATCTGACTTCGGATCAGCCCAGGCGTGCGTCAAAGTCCTTGCATTGGGCCAAAGTCCTTGTAAGGCGCCCTTCTTCGTGTCTCTGGTGTCCCTAGAGTTACGCTGTTTCTCCTCTCTTGCGTAACTTGCTGCGTAACTTTGGGCGACCCGGTTCGGCGTCCATTCCTACCAGATCCGCGATGCTGTTGGCGGTCGCGTTGACGACTCCGGACTAGCCTCGTTCCCGCCCCACAACCCGGTTTCCTCCCACTCGCCTCCGGGTGCGTAAACCAAGGGTGCTGGTCCTCCCGCTATCGAACCGGCGGGCGCCCGCCGCCCCTTGCACGGTCCCGCGGCGACCGCCCTTCTTTCCTCTTCGGGTGTCTCGCCGTATCCTCTGGCCCGGGGGGTTCACCATGCGCCACGTTGCCGCCTTCGCCGTTCCCTCCCGGAATGCGGGGGTGCGATCGCTGCCCCGGTTTCCGATTGAAAACCGTCGGCGGCACGGTTCGGGGCATGACCCGGGAGTGGTACCAGGTATACTCAGCCCACGACGCGGGGGATGGATGCAATTCACGGCCAGCGCGACCGCTGTTTCAATCAGCCTCCTCACCGCAGGCTTTGCGGCCGCGGTACATGCTGGAGAACCCAATCACGTCAAAGTCGAAGCCGTGATCCGAGAAGCGCCAGTGTTTGACCCGTTCTCGGTCGTTTCCGTATGTCCCCACAGCGGCTCTTGGTGGATCGCGTGGCACACGCCCCCAGACGTTGATGCCACACTCGCAGGCCGTGTTAGGAGCCAGCTTGCCGTCCCTGCTTTCGATAAATGTCTGGCGGTTATGGTGTGGACCGATCCAGAGACCAGGGCGGCAGTCGAGCATGG
>JANNRU010000435.1:0-1971 GCA_031401755.1 Acidobacteriota bacterium
CATAGTGTCCCGGCACGAGCGGGACGGCGGAGTCAAGGGGACCTATGACGGTTCGCCACCTGTGCGATTCTCCTGGTCCGAGCACGATTGGCGGAGGCGCTAGCAGCGCGCAGACAGTGCCTCTGGTGTCAAGCACATAGAACAAGTTGCTGAGGCAACCCGGCGGCACGATCTCGATTGAACGCCCGCCCCCGTTCGTCGCCACAACCACCACGGCAATCGGCTCCCCAAGCGCAGCAACGGATGTACTCAGTTGCACATCGATCAGGAGATCACGGGAAGTCTCTGTGGCCGCTTGGCACGCGTTGACCATCAGTGTCGTTGCCGCGAGCAGTACGACAATCCCAGCGGCCGACGGTCGTGTGAGCCTCATGGGATAAAGTACCGGTTGAGATGGAGTTGGATCTGAGACCAATTCGAGTAATAGAACGCGCACGTGGTGGCCGCGCACCGCCACGTCCTATCCTTCGGGTCATAATCGGTCAGCGTATCGCCGGCAAACAGCACTCCGAGAACCTGAGCCTGCGTCGGACCCTCTGGAAACAGAACTGGCGAGCCGCTGTCTCCTTGGCCCGCGCTGGCGTTCACCACCCGGTCGGCGCATAGCACGCGGTAAATTAATGCTGTGCCCACACGCACGTTCGTACACGTGGCTTCCAATTGGCCACGTGTCCCACCGGTGGTGCGACCAACCTTGTCAACCTCTAGGCCAATGTAGGTGAAAGGCGCGAGCGGAAGTGATGTCCAAAATCCACTGAACGTCACGGTACCCACAGTATTGTTCGAGAAAATCCCAGTCGGCTTCGCCACACGCTTGGCCCACGTTCCGGATGGATTGCTCGCCGCCACAAACATTACGTCCGCGACAGTGCAACGGAGTTCGCCGAGACACATCGGATCGTTTTGATTAAACACGGGGTTGAGACTAATCGTTCCGACCAAGTCTGCCGGAAGCACCGCTGGCTGATACATCGACTCCCCCACGCTGCCTGCAAAGCCGGATGCGCAATGCGCGGCGGTCAAGAAGCCCGTCTCGTTCCAGAAGGCCGTCGTTACGTTCCATCCGAGCGTACACCGCGCACCTTCTTGGTTCCTAATCTGTAGGCCTGAGGCTGTTGGCCTGTGCTGTCCACGCAGCGACGACTGCAGCGCGACCGGTCGTGCACCAATGACAACGCGCACGGCGGAGGGAGGCAGTCCTGCTACGGCGAACCGCTCGAGGAGGCGAAGAGAGTCAACCGAACTCTCAGCGTAGACTACAACCTGGTTGCTCCGTTCGTCGGCATCGAGAGCGATGACGGACTCACCGAGCGACGCCTGCGCAGCAACCCGGAGCAACGAGATGAGTTCCGACATCGAGTACTGCGCAGGAAGCACCCGCAAGGGGGTGCGACCGTCAAGGGCATCCGTAAGCTGGGACGGCAGCCGGAAACGTCCTGAAAGTGCACGCACGCCGGTAACGGCAGCATCGCGACGTGACGGGTCCTTCAGGCGAAGGACGATGCTGCCCGCCGAGTCTGCGAACAGCCCACCGAAGCCACGAACGTCGCGCTCGATTCGTACAAACTCGTCTTCGACGCCGCGATACGACTTTCCTTGGGCTACCCGCTCTCTTTCTCCGGTCGCGCGCGCGTCTAGCGACGTGTCCGCCGCTTGCACCGAAAGTCCCGCAATAGTCGACGCAGGTTCCGTCGGTAGTCCGTCACGTTCCTGTGAGCAACCGGCCACCAGCGCAGCAAAGCACACTACTGCGAACGACCCTACAGTCCCACGGTTTCGAGTTCGGGCAGCAATCAACGGACGCCGAACACGGGGAAGTGGCGAAGATAGCATCGTCAGTCTCGCGTTTGAAATGGTTGCTGTAACTGGCAAGTAGTAGAACGTGCGAAGCGACGGGCATGTATGACCGCGACGACGATTGCCACGCGTTGGCCGAAGTGCGACGGGGGTTCGCGAGCCACATGGAGGCGG
>JANNRU010000436.1:0-1737 GCA_031401755.1 Acidobacteriota bacterium
TCGCGGCCGAAGGCGAGCGTCTCGGGGAGTCCGTTGCCGCGCAAGACCGGCGGCCAACGCAAGTTGATCGGCAGGTGAGGGCCGTCGAACGCCGCCAGCCGAACGCCGACGAGATAGTCGTCGCCGACCGCACGGCGCACCGCGTCGACGATTTCGCCCAGAAGCCTGAAGCGATTCTCGATCGTGCCGCCGTAGCGATCGCGGCGCCGATTGGTTCCCGGGTGCAGGAACTGATGAATTAGGTACCCCTTGTGAGCCGCGATCTCGATGCCGTCGCAGCCGGCGGCGCGCGCGCGAACCGCGCCGGCAGCGGAGTTGCGCACCACCTGGGCAAGGTCATCCTCGGTCATCGCGGCGGTGCGATTGCCGTAGCCGAAGACTAGGTCGAATCCGGCCGACGCGCTCTTGTGGTCCTCGGCCTGCGGGAACAAGCTCATCTGGGTGTGAGAGCCGGCGTCGCCGATCTGCAGGATGTAGCGACAGTCCAGCTTCTGAACCGCCTTGACGCCGGCGGCGATCGGCGCGATGAAGCGATCGTGGGAGATCTTCGGGTACTCGAGCGGCGCCCAACGACGTTCGTCGACGCTCACCGTGGCCGAGATGATGCCCGCGACGCCGGCCTCCGCGAAGCGCTTCTCGAATCGCGCCCATGCCGGGCTCACGCGACCGTCGTAAAAGCTCGTTCTTCCGCCCAGCGACGATCGCAGCAGGCGATTCTTGAACTCGACTCCCCGAATCGCCAGGGGGCTAAAGAGCATCGGTGTCTCCAAGGAGGGTCGAAGCAAGAGAAGGAAGGGGACCGTAGCAGAGGTGATCTAGAGTCCTCACGAGGTCCCAAGTGCCTGAGCTCCCCGAGATCGAAGTCCTGCGCCGTTCGCTCGAACCGCACCTGGTGGGCGAGCAAATCGACAGTGTCCTGGTGCGCAACGCAGCCTTGCGGGTCCGGGTCAATGGTTCGGAGCTACGACAACGTACTGTCGGCCGGCGCGTGCTCGGACTGCGGCGACGCTCGAAGTATTTGCTGGTCGATGTCGAAGGCGACTCGACGCTCCTGGTTCACTTGGGGATGAGCGGCCGGCTTTGTCTGGCCGACCGATCGATGCCCGCTGAAGCGCACGAACACGTGGTCTTCGGGCTTGCCTCGGGGCGGGATCTGCGGTTCCGCGATCCGCGGCGCTTCGGCCTGGTCAAGGCGCAATCGACCACGCGGCTCGAGTCGAGCTCGCTCTTGCGACATCTCGGCGTCGAGCCGCTGTCCGATGAGTTCGACGGCGCCCGCCTGCGCTCGCTGGCCCTCGGCCGACGGGGTCCCGTCAAGAGTTTCCTCATGGACGGCCGCCTGGTGGTGGGAGTCGGCAACATCTACGCCACCGAATCGCTCCACCGCGCGGGGATCCACCCCGCACGATCGGTGGCGCGGATTGGGGCCGACCGATGGGATCGCTTGGCCCAGGCTGTGCGAAGTGTCCTGGAGAGCGCCATCGCCGACGGGGGAACGACGCTCAACGATTTCGCCAACGGCCTGGGGGAGCAGGGCTACTTCCAGACCCGCCTGTTGGCCTACGACCGCGCCGGAGAACCTTGTGAGAGCTGCGGCACGCCCATTCGCAGATTGGTTCAGGGCGGTCGGTCGACCTATTACTGTCCGGTCTGTCAACGATGAGCGGTTCGGGTACGGTTCTGCGCGCTGTTCTGCTCGACATGGGTGGCGTTCTGCTCGATGTCGCCAACGAGGTC
>JANNRU010000437.1:0-5734 GCA_031401755.1 Acidobacteriota bacterium
CGCGGCATGCGCCGTCGCTTGCTCCCCCCCGCGGTCGACGAGACTCTCCACGAACTGTAACCGTCGCGTGCTGCGACATTCGAAACCCACGTGCAATTCGGATTCGTCATTGACCACTCGCGCTGCATCGGTTGCCATGCATGCACCGTCGCATGCAAGTCCGAAAACGACGTTCCGTTGGGCAGCTTCCGCACCTGGGTCAAGTACGTCGAGCAAGGTGAGTTCCCCGACGTTCGACGTTCGTTCGCCGTGCTGCGCTGCAATCAGTGCTCTGCGGCACCCTGCATCACGATTTGCCCGGTCAATGCGATTCATAAGCGCTCGGACGGCATCGTCGACATCGACCCCAAGGCTTGCATCGGTTGCAAGGCCTGCCTGCAAGGGTGCCCTTACGACGCTCTCTATATCCACGACACGAAGGGGACGGCGCAGAAGTGCCACTTTTGCGCCCACCGGGTCGAGATCGGACTGGCTCCCGCCTGCGCCGTGGTTTGTCCGACGGAAGCGATCGTGCCGGGAGACTTTCACGATCCGAACAGTCGCGTCTCGCGGATGCGAAGCGAGACGGCACTGACCGTTCGCAAGCCCGAGGCCGGGACCGGCCCCAATGTCTTTTATCTGGACGCGGCCCCAGCCGCAATCGCACCCGACCTGACCACGACTGCCGGAGGCTATTTGTGGTCGCAGCAGCGTGCCGGTCTTCCACTCGAAGCGGAGCGCGACGAGGCGATGTTCTCTGCGGCCGAACAGCGAGCACGAACCACCTATTCGATCGATCGCAAAGCACCGTGGGGCCTCGCGGTCAGCGGCTATCTCTTCACCAAGTCGATTGCAGCAGGGGCCGCCCTGACCCCACTGGCTCTTCTCTGGCCCGCATTCGGCGAGCCTTCGGGACGCGCGTCCGCGTCCTGGATGGCCATCGTTGCGTTGACGTTCCTTGCGCTCACCTCAGTGCTGCTAGTTGCGGACCTAGGCCGTCCGGAACGGTTCCTGAAGATCCTGCTACGTCCCAATCCACGTTCATGGCTCGCACGGGGAGCATTCGCTCTCGGACTCTACGGCATTGCGCTGGTCGCGTTGATCGCGGTCGCCGGATTGCAATTCCCCTTGACGTATCTGCGCGTAGTGGCCGGCGGGACGATGATCTGCGCCGGGCTCGCGGCGGCCTACACCGGTTGGCTGTTCGCACAGGCCTGCGGACGGCCACTCTGGATGCGACGGGGCCTGTGGGCACACCTCGTGGTCCAGGCCGCCGTCGCGGGCGCGGCACTCGCCCTGTGTGCGACGGCAATTGCGGACGATCACTTTCCGATCGCCTCGGGCGGCGCGCGACTCGCGATGCTCGCAGCACTCGTGATCCATGCCGGGTTCATCGCGTTCGAACCGTACTGCGCCCCACGTAATCGCGAAGCGGAGTACCACCGAGCCCACCGCATCGTCACGCGAGGGCCCTTGGCGCGGTGGCACTGGGTCGGCGGGATTGGCGTCGGGATCGTGCTCCCGGCGCTACTGGTGACGATCGTCGGCGCCCCCTGGGCCGCACTCGTCGCGGCCCTGTCGGCGGCCGCGGGGCTGTGGATCGAGGAAGACTTGCTCGTCCGCGCCGGTCAGGCGCTGCCGATCAGTTGAAGGAGTCAGGAATGGACCCAAGCGACGGTTCTTCAGGCCCCCGTGGTCGCGTCAGTCCATGGGAATTGGCGACCGGCCCTGATCCAGAGCATTGGGACGATTGGACCGAGATCGACGCGCGCGCCTGGCCCGAGAGGCACGAGCGACACTTTCGGTTGATCCCAACGATCTGCTTCAATTGCGAGTCCGCGTGTGGTCTGTTGGCCTTCGTCGACCGCACGACCCGCGAAATCGCCAAGTTCGAGGGAAACCCGGTCCACCCCGGCAGTCGCGGCCGGACCTGCGCCAAAGGGCCGGCGACACTGAACCAGATCCAAGATACGGAGCGCATCCTGCGGCCGCTGCGACGAGTCGGCCCGCGGGGCTCCGGTCAGTTTCGCGAGGCGACGTGGGACGAAGCGCTCCAAGAAATCAGTGGCCGAATCCAGCGCGCAATCGACGAGGGTCGGCACGACGAGATCATGTACCACGTCGGACGTCCCGGAGACGACCACTTCGCGGCCAGGCTCCTCACCGCGTGGGGCGTCGACGGCCATAACAGCCATACCAACGTCTGTAGCTCCGCTGCGCGACTCGGCTATGCCTTGTGGAGCGGCTCCGATCGGCCGTCGCCGGACTATTCGGACACGCGATTCATGCTTCTGCTCTCCGCGCATCTGGAAACGGGCCACTATTTCAATCCCCATGCGCAACGGATCATCGACGCCAAGTCGGGAGGCGCGCGACTCGCGGTGATCGATACCCGGCTGAGCAACACCGCGTCCCACGCCGATCTGTGGATCGCCTCGTGGCCCGGAAGCGAGGCGGCGTTGTTGCTGGGGGTCGCACGCGAGCTGTTAGCCAGTGATCGCGTGGATCACGAGTTCGTCCGTCGATGGACGAATTGGGAAGCCTTCCTCACGGCGACCGAGCCCGACGGACCGCGGACCTATGAGCGGTTCATCGAGCGCTTGTCGCAGCTCTACGCGTCGTTCACGCCAGAATTCGTCGCTGAGGAGTGCCGGATCGTGCCCGACGTGGTCGGGCAGTTGGCGGACGAGATCGCTGCGGCGGGGTCGAGATTCTCGAGCCATCTCTGGCGCAACGCTGCCAGTGGCAACCTTGGGGGCTGGCAAGTCGCCAGGGCGCTGTTCCTGTTGCACGTGCTCTCGGGAAGCGTCGGCACTCCGGGAGGCGTCAACCCGAACTCGTGGGACAAGTTTGTGCCCAAGCCGACGGGCCAACCACCCCAAAATTCACGTTGGAACGAGCTGCTCTGGCCGCGCGAGTGGCCGCTGGCGCACTACGAGATGAGCTTCCTGCTGCCACACTTGCTGCGCGAGCAGGGCCGCAAGCTCGACGTCTACTTCACCCGTGTCTACAACCCGGTCTGGACCAATCCCGACGGCTGCTCGTGGATCGAAATGCTCGAAGACGAATCGCAGGTCGCCTGTCACGTCGCGTTGACCCCGATCTGGAGCGAGACCGCGCAGTGGGCGGACTGGGTCCTGCCGATGGGCCTGGGCCCAGAACGTCACGACTTGATGAGTCAGGAGACCCACGCCGGCACGTGGATTGGGTTTCGACAACCCGTCGCCCGCGAATTCCGTCGTCGTGAAGGCGAGCCACTACGGACCACCCTCGGGTCCAATCCGGGAGAGGTCTGGGAAGAAGCGGAGTTCTGGATCGAGTTGACCTGGAAGATCGACCCGGACGGTTCGCGCGGAATCCGACGCTGGTATGAATCGGCGCGCGAGCCCGAGCAACCGATCACCCTCGACGAGTACTACGCGGACATCTTCGAGCACAGCGTCCCCGGGCTTCCCGAGGCCGCAAGGCGAGAGGGTCTGGACCCACTCGGATACATGCGGCGCTACGGCGCGTTCGAGGTCGCCTATCGCGGCCAGCGGCGCTACGAGCACCCGACGGACGGCGGCGAGCCGACCGGCTTTCCGACCCCGAGCCGAAAACTGGAATTCTGGTCGCAGACCCTTGCCGACTGGGGTTGGCCCGCCGAGGCGATCCCTGGGTACCTGCGCAGCCACGTGCACTGGAGGGAGCTCGACGCGGCGCGCGGCGAACTGGTGCTCCTGCCTACATTCCGCTTGCCGACGTTGATCCACACACGATCCGGAAACGCCAAGTGGTTGCAGGAGATCAGTCACACTAACCCCCTGTGGGTCCACCCACGCGATGCGGAGCGGCTCGGTCTGGCGACCGGAGATCTCGCCCGGGTGACGACGCGCATCGGCCACTTCGTGCCGAGAGTTTGGGTCACCGAGGGGATTCATCCCGGCGTGGTCGCCTGTTCGCATCATGTGGGCCGCTGGCGCTTGAACCGTACGGTCGGGGGGCAACGCATGGCCAGTGCCCTCGTCGAACTCGTTCGGGGCGACGGCACGTTTCTCTTTCGCCATCGCGAGGGAATCCGACCGTTCCAAAGCGCTGATCCGGATACCGAGCGTGTCTGGTGGGAGGAAGCCGGAGTCAATCAGAACCTGACCTTTCCCGTGCAGCCGGATCCCTGGAGCGGAATGCACTGCTGGCACCAGCGCGTTGAGGTCGGACCGGCCGCCTCCAGCGACCGTTTCGGCGATGTCCTCGTCGATACGCACCGCTCACGCGCGGTCTACCACGAGTGGCTCGGGCGCACGCGCCCCGCGCCAGGACCCGGCGGGCTCCGGCGGCCGACCTGGCTCAATCGTCCGCAACGGCCGACGGACGACGCGTTTCGGATCTGACACGCGCGCTGCGGCGCCGGTCAGGGCGACGAATCGGACGCCAAGCGCGTCCATTCGGCATAGAGACTCTCCAGGCGTGCGGCGGCCGCGGACTTCGCGCGCGCCGCCTCTGCCGAACGGGCCGGATCGCTGTAGACACCGGGATCCGTTTGCGCCAACTCGATCGCGGCACACTCGCGCTCGAGTTCGGCGATCTCGCGCTCGATGGGACCGAGAAGGGCCTCCGCCGCTTGGCGCTCGCGGAAGCGAGCGTTTCGCTCCTCGGCTTCGCGGCGACGCTGCTCGCGCAGCGCCTCGCGTGGCGCTCGCAGGTCCGTCGCCGCAACCGCCGGGCCGCCGACTTCAATCCGATCGAGGTAGCTGTCGTAGTCCCCGACCTCGTGAACGATACGACCGGCCTCGGCCCAGGCGACACTGGTCGCAACCCGGTTGATGAAGTATCGGTCGTGCGAGATCGTGATCAGCGTCCCCTCGTATTCCTCGAGCGCATCTTCGAGCACCTCGCGACTTCCTAGGTCGAGGTGATTCGTCGGTTCGTCGAGTAGCAGGAGGTTCGCGGGCTCAAGGAGCATGCGAGCCAGCGCCAGCCGGGCCTTCTCCCCTCCCGAAAGAACGGCAACGCGCTTGTCGACGGCCTCGCCGCTGAACAAGAACGCGCCGAGGATCGAACGGAGTCTGGGAACGTCGCCTGGCGCCGAGACCCGCTGGAGAGTCTCGATCACGGTCGCGTGCGGGTCGAGCGCTTCCAGTTGATGCTGCGCGAAGTACTGTATTTCTACGTTGTGGCCGACTTCGACGCGGCCCGCATCCGGCGGCAAGACACCGAGGATCAACTTGAGCAGGGTCGATTTCCCGGAACCATTTGGCCCAAGCAAGGCCACACGATCGCCGCGGCGCAGCAGCAAGTCGGCTTCCTCCCAAACGATGCGATCGCCGAAGCGCTTGGTCAATCCCTCGATGCGCACGACCACATCCCCACTGCGGGGAGCGGGTTGCAGCCCGAATCGAATGCGTTTCGAGGATTCGGATGGAGCGATCACCTCGATCTTCGCCAGCGCGCGAACGCGCGACTGCACTTGGCGCGCCTTGCTCGCCTTGTAGCGGAATCGCTCGACGAATCGCTCGACCTTGGCGATCTCGCGGTCTTGATGCCGACGAGCCTTGTCCAATGCAGACCGCCGCGCGGCCCGCACCTCGACGTAAGCGTCATAGTTACCCGGGTAGCCGGTCAGCCGACCGTTATCGAGCTCGAAGATCGACTGCACGCTTCGATTCAGGAAATAACGATCGTGCGAGACCATCACGAACGCGCCGTCGTGATCGGCGAGAAACTTCTCGAGCCAGGCGATCGCCTCGAGATCGAGATGATTCGTCGGCTCGTCGAG
>JANNRU010000438.1:0-4619 GCA_031401755.1 Acidobacteriota bacterium
CTTCGTCAAGGACGAGATCCGCGGCCAGGGAATCACCGGGCCGTATCCGCTCTCGCGGGAGAACATCGTTCTCAACTCGGACAAGGTCCGGATCCAGGTCCGCGATCGGTTCAGGATCGAGATCGTGCTCTCCGAGCGCGCGATGACCCGCAACTTTGACTACGACATCGACTACGTCAAGGGCGTGCTGGTGTTCCGCGAGGCGGTCTTCGCCACCGACGAGTCGTTCAACCCCACGTACATCCTGGTCGATTACGAAGCCTTCGATTCGGAAGATCACTCGCTGACCTTCGGTGGCCGGGCTCAGGCCAGGATCGACGACCGACTCGAAGTCGGACTGACCCACGTGACCGAGGGCCGGGTGGGCGGCGACGAATCGATGAACGGCGGCGACTTGACCTTCCAGCTCACGCCGGCAACGCAAGCCCGGGTCGAGGTCGCGCACTCGAGCGGCGACGATCGGAGCGGTGAGGCCTACCGGCTCGAGGTCGAGCACCAAGCGGACGCGGGCGGCGCGCGGGCCTATTACCGGGAAGTCGATCCGGAGTTCGGGTTGGGACAGCTCAACCGCACGGAGAGCGGCACTCGCAAGGCCGGGGTCGAGGGCAGCTATCGGATCGACGACACGCTGTCGCTCCGGGGCCAAGCGTTCCGCCAGGAGTACCTGATCAGCGACGCGAACGAGGAGGTCCTCGAGGCCGAGACCGTCTACCGTTTCGACCACGGCAGCGCGCACGGCGGCCTGCGCGCGACGCGCGACGAGGCGCCCGGCACGGAAGACCGTTCGTCGAACCTCCTGACGGCGGGCGTCACGCGCAAGTTCCTCGATGACCGGCTCGATCTGTCGCTCGAGCGCGAGCAGCCG
This sequence comes from Acidobacteriota bacterium, assembly GCA_031401755.1. Taxonomy (GTDB): domain Bacteria; phylum Acidobacteriota; class Polarisedimenticolia; order Polarisedimenticolales; family Polarisedimenticolaceae; genus JANNRU01. The sequence continues at coordinate 866 of JANNRU010000438.1, forward strand.
ATCGGTGGTCCGGCCGAGGCCGTCAACTATCCTGAGCGGACTCGCCTCGGCGTCGGCTACCGCCTGGACGAGAAGACCTCCGTCTTCCTCGCGCAGGAATGGGCCGAGGGCGACGAGCGCGACACGCGCAATACGCTCGTCGGTCTCAAGAGCACGCCCTGGCCGGGAGGCGAGGTCGCCACCACGCTCAACCGGACCCGCGCCTCGGAGGGCGAACTCGATGCTGCGAGCGTGGCGCTGCGCCAGAAGTGGGCGCTTGGTCCGCGATGGAGCATCGACGCCGGTTTCGAACGCAGCGCGGTCTTGAACGGCGAGGTCCTGGGGCCGCTCCAGGCCAACGTACCGTTCGCCAGCGGCGCGACCGGCGACGCGACCGCAACCACGTTCGGCGCGACCTACAACCCCGGCGCGTGGCTCTGGAGCGCGCGACTGGACTATCGGGATGCGACACTCGAGGACCGCTGGGGAGTTTCGAGCGCAGTCCAGACCGATCCGCGTGCCGATCTCAGCTTGTTGTTCGGCCTGCAAGCATTCAACCGCGATCGGGCCTCAGGCGAAGAGGAACGGAGCAGCATCCTCCGGATGGGGCTGGCCTACCGGCCGCCGACGAGCCGCTGGCTCGTGCTGAACGACCTCGAGTGGGTCGAGGATCGACGATCGGGCGGGCTCTTCGATACCAAGAGCACCCGGCTCGTCAACAACCTCAACGCCAACCGGCGCATCGCGCGCTGGCAGACCTCCCTGCAGTACGGGGCCAAGTTCTCCCGGGAAACGATCGACGGCGAGACCTACGACGGCTACACCGACCTCTCCAGCCTCGAACTGCGCTACGACGTGACGCCGCGCTGGGACGTCGGGCTGCGAGGCAGCGTGCTCCACACCTGGAGCGCGAACCAGCTCGACTACTCTTCCGGCGTCTCCGTCGGGCGCGACCTGATGAAAAACGTCTGGCTCAGCCTCGGCTACAACTTCACCGGCTTCGAGGACCGCGATTTCCCCGACGCCGAGGCCCGCAGCCGGGGTCCGAACCTGATGTTCCGGATGAAGTTCGATCAGCAGTCGCTGCGCGAAGCATTGCAGCGGTCCGGCCGCCCGACTGCCGGGAGCGCAGGGCGATGACGACGCGGTCGCCATGGCTCCATCTGATCGCCGCGATCCTGCTCGCGCTGGCCGCGTGCAGTCCGGCCCGGGAGCCGGCGACGATCGCCACGGACAAGGCCGACTATCCTCCGGGCCACACGGTGACGTTCAGCGGTCAGGGATGGGCACCCGGCGAGACGGTGACGATCGTCCTCCAGCGCGATCCGCCGGTCCACGCGGACACGGTGCTGACCGCCGTCGCCGACGGGGCGGGCAACCTCTCCAACACCGACTTCGCGCCCGCCCAACATGACCTCGGCGTGCGGTTCGACGTGACGGCCACGGGAACGACGTCGACAAGGCAAGCGCAGACGACGTTTACCGATGCCGCCGTGACCTGGAACGGCTCGGTTTCGACGGAGTGGAACACCGGGGCAAACTGGAGCTCCGGGATCGTCCCCGATTCGGGCGACGACGTCACGATTCCGGCCAACGTCGCCAGCGGCCGGTATCCGGTCGTCAGTACCGCGGCGGCCACGGCCCAGAAGGTCATCTTGGCCGCGGGCGCGGGTACCCAGCCCAGCCTGACCGTGTCCGCCAACACTCTCACCGTGACCTCGAATTTCGATATCAATGCGGGAACGGTCACCCACTCCGGAGGCACGATCGCCGTCACCGCCGCGTCGGTGTCGATCACCGGAACGCTCAACGTGTCCGGTGGCACTTTTCTCAGCAAGGTCACGCTGACGGTAGAGACCGGTGGCAATCTCAACGTCTCTGGCTCGGGCGTGATCCACATGGCGGACGCGATTGGAACGACACCCACCGACGATATCGGGATCAAGGCGGGCGGTACGATCACCCAGTCCGGTGGCTCGGTCGCTGTCAACGACCTCACAACGACTTCCGGATCGCCGGGCGGCACCTACAGCCAGTCGGGGGGCACGTTCAAGCAGTACCACGACTTCAAGAACAGCGGGACGTTCACGGCGACCGCCGGAACGATCGAGTTCGCGGGAACCGGAGGCGGCAGCGCGTTCAATGCACCGGGCACCAATCAGTTCTTCAACGTCGTCGTGAACTCCGGCGTCACCACGGACTTCGACAGCAGCCTGGCGGCCGCGATCCTCGTCCGCGGCGACTGGACGATCAATGGGACCGCCAACCTGACGGGCAAGGTGACCACGGTCACGTTCAACGGCACCGGGGCGCAGACGATCGGCGGGTCCTCGAGCACGGTCTTCCGTAACCTGACGGTCAACAAGGCCTCCGGAACGGTGACCCTCGCCCGCAACCAGTCGATCACCAACGGCGATCTCTCGGTCAGTGCGGGAACGCTCGATCTTTCGTCCTACACGCTGAACCGTTCGGCCAGCGGCGGCATTCTCACGGTCTCGAACGGCGCCACGCTCAAGATCGGCGGAACGAACAGCTTCCCGGCGAACTACGCGACCCGTACCCTCGGCGCGACCAGCACGGTCGAATACAACGGCACATCCCAGACCGTGACGGCCGAGTCCTACGGCCACCTGACGCTTAGCGGAAGCGGGACGAAGACGATGCCGGGCACCGCCATGACCATTGCCGGCAATTTCACGATGAGCGGGACGGCCTCGGCGACCGCGGCCCAGGCGCTGACGGTCAACGGAAACTTCTTGCTCGATTCGGGCACCACGTTCGGCGCGGCCTCGTACAGCCACGGCGTCAAGGGAAATTTCAGCAACAGCGGCACGTTTACGGCCAGCACCAGCACGTTCACGTTCAACGGGACGAGCGCCCAGACGATCGGCGGCTCGAACTCGACGACCTTCAACTCACTGACGATCAACAATTCGAACGGGATCACGCTGAACGGCGTCAACGCGACCGTCAGTGCCACGCTGACCCTGACCTCGGGCAACATCACCACCGGCTCCGGCAACAAAGTCGTCGTGCCTGCGGGAGGCACCGTCTCGCGGACGAGCGGCCACGTCGTGGGCAACCTCCAGAAGAACGTCGCTACCGGCACGCCGAGCAGGACGTTCGAGATCGGCTCTTCGAGCAACTACACCCCAGTGAGCCTGTCGTTCGCCAGCGTCACGACCGCGGGCGACCTGACCGCGGCGGTTGCCGCGGGCGATCATCCGAACATCGGCACCTCGCTCGTCGATGCGTCGAAGAGCGTGAACCGCTACTGGACGCTCACCAACTCCGGGATCGTGTTCACGACCTACGATTCGACCTTCACCTTCGTGGCGGGAGACATCGACGGCGGCGCGAGCACGGGAAATTTCTTCGTCGGGAAGTACGACGGTGGGTCGTGGAGTTATCCCACCGTCGGCACGCGAACGGGCACGACGACCCAGATCACGGGCGTCAGCTCGTTCAGCGATTATCAGATCGGCGAGCCCCTGACGAACCTGGGCGACGGCACCGACCCGGCCAATGCGAGCCTGGCCCCGGGCGGGGCGGCGACGATGGGCGACGCCTTCACCTTCGCCACGGGGGGCGGCACCGACTCGATCACCGCGGTGAGTGTCACGCTGGCGACCGGCACCTCCGGTGGCCTGAGCCTGGTCGAGATCACGAACGACGCCGGATCGACCGTCTACGGTTCGGTCGCTGATCCGGCGGGCGACACGCCGTCGATCACACTGACGACCCCGATCTCCGTCACGACCTCCGCGACGCAGTA
>JANNRU010000439.1:0-12536 GCA_031401755.1 Acidobacteriota bacterium
CAACCATCGAGGTATGCGGACGATGTGCGGTGCCGAACGCGTCGTTCACGTAGAGATCGCCGTGTCGCGCCAGTGACTCGGCGAAGCCCGGCTCACGCCCCGGCTTTTCTTCCCCCGGGTGGAACCGCAGGTTTTCGAGCAACAGGATTTGCCCCGGCCGCAAGGATGCCGTGGCGGCTTCCGCAGCCGGACCGACGCAGTCATCCACGAATCTGACCTCGACCCCGAGCTGCTCGGCGAGCACCGGAACGACCGGCCGCAGGCTGTCTTCCACGACCGGCTTTCCTTTCGGTCGGCCGAGGTGGCTGATCAGGACCACCGATGCCGAATGAGCCAGTGCATAGCGAATCGTTGGCAGCGCAGCCAGGATGCGCCTCGAGTCCGCGACTGTTCCGTCCGACAAGGGAACGTTGAAATCCACACGGATCAACACGCGGCGACCCGTGAGATCGAGTTCGTCGATCGTCAGCTTGTTCACGAGAGCTCCCACTCGTCCCGCAGCGCTCAGCGAAGATGCCGGTTCACGGCCGACCACTCGGTCAGCGGCGGTAACAGCCCCATGCCGACGACCTCGTCGCGCAGCTTGCAGAGATGCCGGTAGGACGCGCGGAGATCTTCCATTTCGGCCGGGGTCCCCTGGGGCATCTCCCAACGTAAACCGTCGCGATCGAACCGAGTCTCCATCGCCATCATCACGCGCTCGAACCCGTCTCGCGGCGAGTCGACGTAGGCGCCGGACGGCCACGGATAGCCGCAGCCGTCAATCGCAGCCCGGACCATCCGCACCGAGTGATGCGCCGGGCTCTGGAAAGAACTGCGCCCGCGAAGCTCGATGATTCGCTTGCCGCCCTGTCGGACTCGCTGCTGGATCGATTCCCAATCGGCCGTCGACAACTCGGGGCTTCCGATGATCTCCGACAGCGGGCGCCCCGCAATGCGCGTCGTACTAGCGAAGACCGCCATCGTCTCGCCGTGACCGCCATAGGTGCGACAACCGACGACTTCGTCCTGCGCGATCCCGAAATGCTGGGCCAGGGCCGTCTGTAGTCGAGTACTGTCCAGCGCGGCCAAGGTTGCGACGCATCGCGGATCGATGCCGGAGTGGACCATCGCGACCAGGCCAGTGATGTCGGCCGGATTGAAAATGACCACAACCAGCTTGACCTCGGGGCAGTACTTGCGGATGTCGCGCCCGAGCTGGGCCGCGATCTCCGAGTTTCCGCGCAGCAGGTCTTCTCGAGTCATGCCCTCTTTTCGCGGCGCGCCACCGGAGGAAATCACGTAGGCCGCGCCGGCGAGCGCCGCTCCAATGTCGGACGTGGCCTCGATGCGCGCCCCCGGAAACGAACAGTGCCGGACCTCCTCGGCAGCACCCTCGTTTCCCTTTTCGAATGGATCGAACATCGCGATGTCAGACGTCAACCCCATGGTCAACGCCGCCTGGACCATGTTCGATCCGATGGCCCCGGCCGATCCCAGAATCGCCAATCGTTCCTTGGTCAAGTACTCCATGAGAACCTCGTATTTGGGCTTCCCGAGCCTGGAAAGCCGACACTAGCACACCCCCCGCACGCGGCCCGCCGGTGGCCGACGACTCCGACGGACTCGCCGGGGCCAGCCGTCGGGCTCTGCTAGCATTTCGTTTCTCCGCGTTGAATGAGGGATCGTTCTTGTCCAAGATCCGGGTCGGTACCGATAATTTCGCACGGATCGGGCCACGGATCGGCTGATGCCGGGATCGGTCGCCATCACACGTGGTATTCGAGTGACCGTCGAGTCGCGCCTCGTCCCCGAGCGTTCCGACCCCGGCGACAATGAATGGTACTTCGCCTATCGCGTGCGGGTGGCCAACGAAAGCGCCGCGACGGTCCAGCTAGTCAGCCGGCATTGGATCATCTGCGACGCCAATGGGAGCAAGCACGAAGTCCGCGGGCCGGGGGTCGTCGGCGAGCAACCCACGATCGCTCCGGGTCAGACGTTCGAGTACGTCTCAGCCTGCCCGCTTTCGACCTCCTTCGGCACGATGCACGGCAGCTATCGAATGATCACGCAGAACGGTGACGGCTTCGACGCCGAGGTCGCCGTGTTCGTCCTCGGCGAGCCGCACTCGGTCAACTGACCCGCCCGCTCCAAACGGCGCACCACGTTTCTTTTGGACGCCTCACGGCCCTTTGACCCCGTAGCAGTGGATTCGGTCTCCATCGCGGATGTAGAGCCTGCCGTCGGCGATCGCCGGATGGGCCCATCTCGGATTTTCATCAGGCTCCAGTTCGAACCGTGAGACCTCCTGGTAGCTCTCGGGCGTCGTGCGCACCAGCGCGACGCGCCCGCGCTGGCTGAGCACGTAGAGCATGCCGTCGGCGGCGATCACCGAGCCGTTGCCGACGCTGCGGTCCTTCCACTGAAGCTCGCCAGTCGCGAAGTCGAGGCAGGTCAGGACCGACTTCGAAAAGCCGTAAAGAAATCGGTCGACGAGCACGACCCCACCATGATGGTTCATCAGGTCCCTGGTGAACCACACCTCGGCGGCATCCGTCTGATCTCTAGTGGAGGTCAGCTTGAGCAGTGCGCCACCCGTATCGTAGGCCGAGGTGACGAAAACACGGTCGTCACGAAAGATCGGCGTCGTGCAATTCGACCAGGGGTTCGAGGCCCCGGCGTAGCTCCACAAAAGTTCGCCGTCGCGGGCGCGGATACCCACCACATGCTCGGCCAGCGAGTGGACGATCTGTCGCACGCCACCGACCGTTACCGCGATCGCCGAAGCGTAACCGGGTGCTTCGACCAGCCCCTTCGACTGCCAGACTATCGCGCCGCTGTCCCGGTCAAAGGCGACGACCGAACCACCCGCACTGCCGGTGGCGATGATGACCTTGCCGCCCTCGACGATCGGCGACTCGCTCAGTCCCCAGGCTAGATTGGAGACCTGGAACGTCTCGAGAATCGGTAGATGCCACAGAGCGCGTCCCTCGACGGACACCGCCCACAATTCACCGCTGGCACCGAGGACGAAGACTCTATCGCCGTCCACGGTCGGGGTGCTCCGCGGGCCGCCGCCTCGCTCGTTCTCGTAGGTGTCGCCGGTTCTGAACCGCCAAACCTCGCCGCCGTCGCTGGCATCGAGCGCGAACAAGAACTCGTCGGCACCGATGCTGCCCGTCGTGTAGACGCGACCGCGGGCGACCGCGATACTCGAATAACCCCTGCCGATCTCCGACGAAGTCCAGACCCGGGGCGGCCCGCCTGCAGGCCAACTTGCGAGCAATCCTGTCTCCCGAGATACCCCGTCACGCGCCGGGCCATGCCACTGCGACCAGTCCGCTGGCCCCGGGCCGCCGCAGCCGGTGGCGACGATCAGGCCCGCCGCCGACGACGCCAAGATCGCTGCATGAAGTCGCCGTGGATTCATCGGATCATTTTGATTCAGGCGAGCGCGATTCGCCGCTCCCGCGACGATCTCCTCGCCGATCGCGGGGTCCCCTTTTCTGCCAAGTCAACCCGTGGACCGCTCACAGACCGAGATAGAGGACGGCAAATCCCGAGCAAGCGATCACTCCACCGGCCAGCGCGTGAGACCAGCGTTCCAGCGGTGCAAGCGACACGAGCCTGGCGCCGGCAAGACCGGCGAGCGTGAGCGCAATCATCGAGACGATCGTGACCAACCCGAAGACCCCGGCGACGATCAGCGCGGTGCCCCACAGTCCACGTCCCGCGGGAATCAAGAACAGCGGAACCAACGGCTCGCAAGGCCCGAGCACGAGAATCACGAAGAGTGTCCAGAACGGCAGCCGTCCGGTCGCCGGCGAAGACTCGGCATCGCGATTGCAAGCGTGAGCGTGCGTCGCGTCGCCGTTCGTGTGCACGTGGAATAGGGGACCGTGGGCGTGCGGCTCGAGGCCACGCGAGCGGCGCACCGCGCGGCGCGCGCCCCAGATCGTGTAGGCCACGCCGAACCCGAACAGCAGCCAACCGGCGAAGGTCCCGCGGCTCGATTCGATCCCTTCGATGCGCTGAATCGCCAGGCCGACCCACCAAGCCACCGCGCCGAGCGCAAGCGAAGACACCACGTGACCGGCGCCGCAAGCTGCCGTGATCCATGCAAGTCGCGAGTAACTCCAACCTCGCGACCTCGCCAGCGCCACAAACGGCAACCAGTGGTCGGGGCCGAGCACCGTGTGGACGAATCCCACGCCCGCGGCCGTGGTCAATAGGGTCAGTGAAAGCGTGTCCACAGCAAGGAGAGCTTACACCTCCCGGACCGCGCCGCGCCTCAGCGACTCAACCCAGTCCAAGTCCCCGGGCCGTCTGAAACGCGATCCACGCACCCACATAGGCCAGGACACTCATGTAGGCGAACTGGAAGACCGGCCAACGCCAGCTTCCGGTCTCACGGCGGGTGACGATCTGCGTCGGCAGACACTGCATCGCCAACACGTAGAAGACTAGTAGACTCAGGCAGGTGGCGGGCGTGAAGACAGGTGTTCCGTCGCTACGCCGCGCCGCGGCCAGCCGTTCGGTGATCGTCAGTGGATCCGCGCTCTGCACGTCGCCCGAGCCGTAGACGATGGCCAGGGTCGAGACGATCACCTCCCGCGCGGCGAAGGAACTGATCACGCCGACGCCGATCTGCCAGTCGAAGCCGAGCGGTCGAAGAACGGGCTCGATCGCGCGGCCGAGTCGGCCGGCCATCGAGTGCGCCAATCGGTGCTGGGCTTCCAGAGACTTGCTACGCATCTCGAGCTCAGCCGCGGCGTGGACCTGGCCGTCGCGGGCTAGATCGACAGCGCGTTCAGCCAGCGCCGCCGCCCCTACGGAAGGCGCGCTCGTTGGATAGGAGGCCAGGACCCAGAGGATCAACGAGACGAGCAGGATCATCGTACCCGCGTTACGGACAAAGACCAGACCCCGGTCCCAGGTCAACAGCAACGCATTGCGCAAGCTGGGCAGCTTGTAGCTCGGCAACTCGAGGACGAGAGGTTTGACTTCACCGCGCAGGATGGTCGTCCTGAACACGAAAGCCATGCCCAGCGCGGCGAATATCCCTAGCGCGTAGGCGCCGGTAAAGGCGAGCGAGGCGCGCACCGGATGCCCGGCGAACAGCAGGGCCGCGATCATCGCGTAGACCGGGATCCGTGCCGAGCAGCTCAACAGCGGCAAGACCAGGATCGTCAATAGACGCTCGCGGCGGTCGGCGATGACCCTCGCCGACATGATCGCCGGAATCGCGCACGCGTGCGCGGAGAGCATCGGCAAAAACGCGCGACCGGGCAGCCCGACTCGGCGCATCAATCGATCCATGACGAACGCCGCGCGGGACAGGTAACCGGTGTCCTCGAGCAGCGACAGGAAAAAAAAGAGGATGCAGATCTGAGGTAGGAAGACGAGAACGCCGCCGACGCCCCCGATCAAGCCGTTGGTGACGAGACTGCGCAGGTCACCCGGCCCGAGCAAACGCCCGACGGTCGCACCAGCGATGGCGAAGCCCTGCTCGATCCAGCCCATCGGATACTGCGCGACCCAGAAGATCATCGCGAAGACGGTGAACATCACCGCGGCGAACGCGATGACGCCACCGACCGGGTGCGTCAGAACGCGGTCAACACGCTCGGTTTGTCGGCCGTGCGTCATCGGCCGCCCGCTAGTACAGCGAGTGCCGACGTCTTCGGCCCAATCAAAGCGCGCTTCGAACGGACAGCCGGCGCAACCGCAGGGCGGCTTCGGCGTGGCTGCTGCGGCCGACCCCGGGAGTTCGATCACCCGAGCCAACGCCGCGCGCAACTCGTCCATTCCGCGCATCAACCGGGCGGCAACCGGCACGACCGGGCATCCGAGATCTGCAGCGAGGCGCTTTGCGTCGATGTGGATTCCGGCGCGCTCCGCCAGATCGGTCATGTTCAGCGCGACGACGATTGGCAGGCCGAGCTCGGCGACCTCGCTCGCCAGAAACAGGTTGCGCTCGAGCATGGTCGCATCGAGCAACAGCAGGACCGCGTCCGGGCGCCGCTCGCCGACGATCTCGCCGAGGAGCGCGCGGCGGGCCAATCGTTCTTCCGGCGTCGCGGCGTGGATGCTGTAGAGCCCAGGCAGATCGAGCAGTTCGATCGTCCGCTGTCCGAGGCGGAGGGGGCCGGCGTGTTTTTCGATCGTCGTTCCCGGGAAGTTGGCGGTTCGGCCGCGCATCCCGGTCAACGCGTTGAACAGCGTCGTCTTTCCGGCGTTGGGGTTGCCGATAATCGCGATCCGCAACGAATCGCTGGACGGCTCCGGAGGGAGGATCGGTGGGTCCACCGCATCGTTCGCGCGTCGGGCCTCCACAGGTCTATTCGTCGGCGCGGACCGAGATCCGCTCGGCAAGGCGGGCCGATACACCGATGCGCGAACCGAGTACCCGCAGAATCATCGGGTCCCCGCGACGCACCAGCATCACGCGGCGACCCGGGCAGACGCCCATCGCCTGAAGCCGCTCGATGTCGTCGCTGCCCGCCTGGACCTCATGCACCACCCCGACCCTACCGACGGGAAATTGATCGAGGCGCTCGATCCGTAGGCCCGATCGCGGCGGAACGGTTCCCGACTCGTCTTGCCGCGGATGCGTGGCCAAAGTGCCGCCTCGTTTGGAATCTCAATCCGACTACACCTGCACAAGCAAGCTACCAGAGCGGGGAAGCCTCGGAAAATCCGGCGCCTATCCCCCGTTTTCCCCTTCGACTCAATTCGTCTTGATCGGCGGCGTCGGCCGATCGGGCAGTCGGCGTGGTTCCAAGCGGATCCGCTCGAGGACTTCAGAGATCGCTCGTTCGAGTTGCGGATCGCGTCCCTCGAGAATCGATTTTGGATCGTTCTCGACCACGATGTCCGGATCGACGCCGTGACCCTCGATGATCCAAGAACCGTCGATCGCGTTGGTGCCAAACTCGGGGACGAAGACCGTACCGCCGTCGATCAAATTGCCGTGATTGGTAATCCCGACCACGCCGCCCCAAGAGCGCTTGCCGATCAGCGGCCCCAGACCCGCTTGACGGAACATATGGGGGAAGATGTCGCCATCGGAAGCCGAGTCCTCGTCGAGAAGGCAGGCCATGTGTCCGTAGAACGTGGTCGACGGGTAGGTCCCGGGCGTCTCGTTGTTGCGCGCGAACCGGGTCCCCAACAGCATCCGCCGCAAGCGTTCGATGATCATCTGCGAAACGTTGCCGCCACCGTTACTGCGGACGTCGATGACCAGACCTTCCTTGCGCACCTGACCGTAGAACCACTTGATGAACTCACGGATCCCGTCTGCGCCCATGTTGGGCAGATGCAGATAGCCGACACGACCGCCGCTCGCCTGCTCGACCCGGCGCCGATTCGTCGCGATCCAATCGAAGTAGGCCAGATCTTCTTCCGACGTCCGCGGTCGGAAACTGGTCCGCCGCGCACCGTCCAGACTCGGACGATCGTTCAACGTCAATTCGACCGGACGATCGGCTCGATTGCGGAGCAGTCGGTAGGGGTTGTCCTCGCCGCGCAACTCGACCCCGTCGATCGCCAGCACGTAGTCCCCCTCTCGCGCATCGACGCCGACCTCGGTCAGCGGCGCGCGATAGCGATCCTCTTCGTTCTGCCCGCGGAGGATCCGCGCGATGCGGTAGCGCTCCGCCTGCGGGTCCAGCTCGAAACGGGCGCCGGGCAGCGCCACCGCCACACGCTCGGGTGTCTCCCACTCCCCTCCCTGGATGTAGGCATGTCCAACGTTCAATTCGGCGATCATCTCGCCGATGACGTAGTTCAGATCCGAGCGATGCGCGACGTGCGCGAGCAGTGGTCGGTATCGATCCCGAATCGCTTTCCAATCGTAGCCGTGCATGTTCTCGACATAGAAAAAGTCGCGGAATCTCCGCCACACTTCGTCGAAGATCTGCGCCCATTCCTCGGCCGGCACGCGGTCGCAACTAATTCCCGCCGTGGCGATCACCTTGGGTTCCTTGGCCTCGGGCTTGACGTCGTAGACCTTGTAACTCCCCGATTGCCGAACGACCACCTTGCTCCCATCCCGCGAGAGCGCGAAGCCGGAGACGTCGGCGGTCAAGAGTTTGTCTTCTCGACCCTTGAAGACGAAGAGCCGCAGCTCCGGCTCGCGTGCGCCGTCGCGACCGTAGAAATCCGCGCCTCGACGTAATACGACCAACTGGTCCTTCATCGCGAAGAGCGCGTCGTAATTGTCCGGCGCGATCGGCACCCGGGCGACGCGCCCGGCAAGACCGTCGAAATCGATCCTGACGGGCTTCGCCGGCGAATCGTTCTTAGTCTCGTCTGTTGCGTCGGACTGAGGCTTCTTCGCGTCGACGTCAACCGCCTCGATCGTCACCTCGTCGCTCTCCGGCGGGAAAGGATGGGTCCCGTCGCGTTGCAGGACCATCGCATAGACCGCGGTCATGCGGTCTGCCGCATAGTTCCACTCGAGCCTGGCGAGCTGCGGCGCGAACTCGCGCTCGCTCAGGTAATAGAGATACCGCCCCTCGGGATCCCACGCCGGGGTATGTTCGTCGAACAGCCAATCGGTCACGCGGCGTGCCTCCGACTCGCCGACGCTCCAGATGTAGATCGATCGAAACCCGTTCGGATCGCTCAGCGAAAAAGCGACGTGAGCGCCGTCCGGCGACCAGACGTAGTCGCGGACCTCGCCGCGCGCTTCGTCGGCGATCAGCGATTTCTTCTTCGAGTCGATCTCGATGATCGACAGTTGGCCATTCTTGTCGCTGAAGGCCAAGCGTTTCCCGTCGGGGGCCCATTCCGGCGCGTAGCGCATCGCGCGCCCATCGTCGGTCAGTTGTCGTGGCTGGCCCTTGCCGTCCTGATCGACGAGCCAGATCTCCTCCTCGCCGGTGCGGTCGGAAACGAAGGCTACCTGCCGGCCGTCTGGCGACCAGCGCGCCCACTTGTCGTGCGCACCAGGGCTCTGCGTGAGATTCCGAGTCGGTCCCTTCTCGACCGGCACCGTGAATAGATCGCCGCGCGCGACGAAGAGGGCCCGTTCGCCCTTGGGGCTCAGTTCGAAGTCCTCGATCAATCCGTCCGCACGAACCCGTGACGGGCGCATCGCCACGCCGTCGTTGGGCACCCTGATCGCAAGCGGGCGGATCGAACCCGTCTCGACATCGAGCAACTCGAGCCGGCCGTCGAGCTCGTAGACGATTCGGGATCTCCCGTCGCTCGAGGGCCAGCGCAGGTCGGCGGTGGTGCTCTTTGTGACCTGCCGGGTCGTGCCCGCCGTGGTGTCGAACTCGTAGAGATTGAGGGTGCCCGAGCGATCGGAGGAAAACCAGATCCTGTCGCCGATCCACATCGGATCGCGATCGGAGCGTTTATCGTCGGTGATCCGGCGTTGGTCCCCGCTGGCGAGGTCGAAGACGTAAAGGTCCTGGGCCCAGCCGCCCTCGTAACGCTTCCACGTTCTGAAGTCGCGAACGAGTGGCGAGTAGACGACGCTGCGCCCGTCGGGCGAAAAATCGCCGGCCCCTGAAACCGGCATCTTCAGCGCACGGGGCAGACCTCCGGCCAATGGCGCGGTATAGAGTCGCGTGTCGGTGAGGCTCCAGCCCTCCTGCATCGAGCGGAAAAGTACGGCGCTCCCGTCGACGGTCCAGCCGTAGACCTGGTTGTCGTAGCCCCAGCGAGGCGGCAGCGGTCCCCGCGCCGGGTAGTAGGTCAACTGTCTCGGCGTGCCCCCGGTCGTCGGAATCACGTAGACCTGCTCGTCGCCGTCATACTGTCCGGTGAACGCGACCTGCTTGCCGTCGGGTGAGAATTTCGGGAAGAGCTCGAGCCCGGGGTGCGCCGTCAGACGAGTCGCGATTCCGCCCGCGGTAGAGACGGCCCAAAGGTCTCCCGCGTAACAGAAAACCACGAGATCGCCGTGGACGTCGGGAAATCGCAGCAGGCGTGTGTCGATAGGACCCGCTGCGGACGGCGCGGCGTGGGTCAGCCCGAGAACGAGCAACAGTGCGGCGAGGACGAACGGCGGACGAACGGGCATTGGATTTCCCCATGTTTCCGTGAACTCGCCGATGATACGCGGCCGGACGAGGCGCGCCCAGCGGCTGCGGTGGACGCTCGCGGGGGTGAACGGTAAGATCTCGGGGTCCTGAACCGTCGAGAATCGAGGAGGTTTTCATGGTCCGAGCTTTGCCGATTACCGCCTTCGTCGTCGCCCTGTCACTTTGGATCCAGATACCCGCGTTAGCCGAGGATCCTCCGGTTGACGCCACCACGAACGCCGATCTCGACGCACGGATCAAAGAACTCGAAGGCAAGTTGCAGACCTGCGAGACGCAACTGGCGAAGTCGGGAACGATGGAGATCGAAGCGCGCGACGCTCTTCAAGTGATCCGTCAGCTGGTCAGCGAGTCCAAGTTCGACGAGGCCCGCGTCAAGATGACCGAGTTCAAGGCCAAATACAACAAGACTCGGTACGTGACCTCGGCAGCCAACATCGACATGGAGTTGCAGGTACTCGGGAAGGACGCACCCAAGGAGTGGGGCATCCAGAAGTGGTTCCAGGGTGAAAAGGATGTCGATCTGTCGAGCAAGAAGACGACGCTCCTCGTGTTCTGGGAGAGTTGGTGCGGCTACTGCCAGAAAGAGTTGCCCAACCTGCAAAAAGTTTGGGACGCGAACAAGGACAAGGGCTTCCAGATGGTGGCCCTGACCCGGATCACCAAGAGCGCCACCGAAGACTCCGTGACGAAGTTCATCACTGAAAAACAGCTGACCTACCCGGTGGCCAAGATCGATGGTGCGGTCAGCGGCTTTTTCAACGTCTCGGGCATTCCCGCCGCGGCGGTGCTGAAGGGCGGTAAGGTCGTCTGGCGCGGAAACCCGGTGGCGCTGTCGGAGGAGATGATCCAGCGCTGGCTGTAGGTTCGTGCGGTGCCCGATCAGCCGTTTGCGGATCGAACCGTTCGACTCCGACTGCTCGGCGCGCTCTCCGCGGTCCTCGGCGCGGCCGCAATCGGCCTCGGCGCGTTACACGCGGCACTGCCGTTCTTGATTGGAATCCTGCCGGAGGGGGCGGTCGAGCTCGACTCGCGATCGGCCGCCATGGGCAGCTGCCTTTGGACCGCGATCGGCGCTGCGCTCGCCGCCACTGGAGTCGGTGCGCTTCGACGTCGCCGCTGGGCGCCGCCTGTGATGCGTGCCGTGAGCTGGACCTGGCTCCTGTCCGGACTCCTCGTCCTGCCCCTCGCCCCGCTGCTCGTCGGCATATCGCTCGAGCGCTCCGCGGCAACGGATATCGCCATGGCCCCGGCGATGGTGCGCTCGATCCAGGTCGTCTTCACGCTGGGGATGGCGCTCTTCGGCGTGGCCCTACCGGGATTGCTCGTGCTCGCATTACGCGATCCGGACGTTCAGCGGACCTGTGAGCGCTACGATCCTCGCGAATCCTGGGTCGACCGGTGCCCGCCAAGTCTACTGCGACTGAGCCTGCTCCTGGCGCTCGCCGCCGTCCTGTCCCTGCCGATGATTTTCCAACCAGCGATGCCTCTGTTCGGCTGGATCGTCGCGGGCGTTCCCGGGGCGATGCTATGGCTCGCTCTGGGCGCGCTTTCCGCGTGGTTGGCCCGAGCGGTCTATCGCGTGGAGCCCGCCGGCTGGTGGGGAACGATGGCGCTGGTGGTGGGTGGAGGCCTGTCGCTCGCCCTCACGCTTTGGACCGAAGAGCCGGCGCGCTTCTGGCTCGAAATGGGGCTCCCGGTCGATGCGGGGCTTCCGCTCGACTTGATGCGTAATGGCGGCATCGCCGTGACCGTGGCGGTGACCGCGATCGGCGCACTGCGGCTGAACCGCTTGCGAGACGATTTTTCCGGCGGTCCTCCGTCTCCGCCGGACCGCTGAGCGGTCTCCGTCGGCCGCTGCGTCTGCCGGAATCGGAAACCCGCGGTCGCGCATCAACGCGTCAATCGTCGCGTCGCGACCGCGAAAGGCGCGATAAGCCTCCGCCGGATCGACTGCGTTGCGCACCGCGAACAGGTTTTCGACCAGACGTCTCGCCAGCGCGTCGTCGTAAAAGCCTCCCGGAGCCTGGGCAAAGAACTCGGCCGCGTCCGCGGTGAGCACGTCGGCCCACATGTAGCCGTAGTAACCCGCGGAGTAGCCCTCACCCGAAAAGATGTGACCGAACTGCGGGCTTCGGTGCCGCATGACGATCTGGCTCGGCATTCCCAGATCCTCCAGCACTTCGCGCTCGAATGCATCGGGGTCGATTCCGGTCGGATCGGTCATGTGGAACCGCATGTCCACCAGCGCCGAGGCGAGGTATTCGGTCGTGGAAAAACCCTGGTTGAACGTGGCCGCGCTGCGGATCTTGGCGATCAGCTCGGACGACATCGGTTTGCCGGTTTGGTGGTGGACGAGGAAGCGTTCGATCACCCGGTCGGTCAACAGCCAGCGTTCGAGGAGTTGAGACTGGAACTCGGTGTAGTCACGGACGCCACCGTTCAGCGTCGGATAGGCGACGTTCGACGACAACCCGTGCAACGCGTGGCCGAACTCATGGA
>JANNRU010000440.1:0-5095 GCA_031401755.1 Acidobacteriota bacterium
GAAGGCAACGGGCACGACACTGATGCCGCGCCTTTCGGAGGCGATCCATTGCCACAGGAAGCGCGTCGAGAACAACGCCTGGCCGGCGAACCCGATGACGAGCCACAAGAGCGGAATCGACTCACGGTTCATGTCGCACCACCTCGTAGTTTAGCCGCCGTTTCTTCATCCAGCGGACGACCAACAGATCGACAGATGCGGAGAAGAGGCGATTGGATACACCGTACTTGCTGTCCCCTCGGCGCCGCGGTCGATGGTTCACCGGTACCTGCACAACTCGATATCCCTCCATGCGCAATAGCGTCGGTAGAAATCTGTGCAATCCCTGATAAAGCCGCAGACCGTCGAGGCATTCGCGGCGGAAGAGCTTCAACGAGCAACCGGTGTCGATGACGTCGTCCTCTGACAGACGATTGCGAATCGCATTGGCGATTCTTGACGAAGCACGGCGAATCCACGGATCCTCACGACGCTCTCGAAATCCGACCGCTGCGTCGTGACCCTCCAACTTTCGTTGGAGCCGCGCAATATCTCTCGGATCGTTTTGCAAATCTGCGTCTAGGGTGGCTACGAATCGTCCGCTGGCAGCCTTGAACCCGGCGTCGAATGCAGCGGTCTGACCTCGATTCTCCCGAAAATGCAATCCACGAACGCCGGATCCCTCCCGCGCCATAGCGCTGATCCGCTCGGACGACCCATCGGTACTTCCATCGTCGACCAGAACGATCTCGAAGCTCACCCCGTCGGCATGCAAGACTTCGGTCAACTCCGAGACGAGCGGCTCGAGATTGTCAACCTCGTTAAAGACCGGCACGACGACCGACAGGTCGACCCGGAGCTGATCGCCGTTCATTCAACCTCTCCCAGCCGGCAGCCTTGTCGCCGGCTTGCGATTGAAGATCCACAAGGCCCGCCAGACACGGTGTCGTCGAAGAAAAGCCTCTTCGTCCGCTGTGTAGGGGCCGGCAGACAACAACCGTTTGAATTTCAGTAGCGCCGCATCGTCGGCGCGTTTTAGAAATCGGAATACCGCGCGGTGCGCGATCCCTCCCGGCCGCAAGTAGACCGCACTGGCGAAGTCGAGAACTAACAGCGTCCCATTCGTCGCCAGCATCACGTTGTCCCGACCACCGAGATCGAGGTGAGCGATCCCGGCCGCGTGCAGTCCCTCGATGATGCGGCGGAGCGGAGCGTAGTGCGCCGCTTGACCGTCCGGCCATTTCGGTGAGGAGGTCAGCGCGTGACCCTCCACGAATTCGAGGAGCAACGCCACTCGATCCAGCGGACCCAAGAATCCGACGACGCCGTCGAGGCCCGCCGTCCGGCGGTATGCGCGGGTCTCGCGAGCGATCTGCAGCGCGCCGATCCACCGAACCCACCAGGTCTTGGCCGCGAAATCCTTGATCACAACCGCCCGATCCGCGAACTCGACGACCCACAGGTCCGCCTTCGTCGATCCCCCCTGGTGCAGCAGGCGACGCGGGAGAACCTCCAACTCGGCCCGCGAAAACCGTCGCGTACCGGAGGGCGATGGATTTGGCGCTTCGGGGCGTGGTAGGTTGATCATCGACGGCG
This sequence comes from Acidobacteriota bacterium, assembly GCA_031401755.1. GTDB lineage: Bacteria > Acidobacteriota > Polarisedimenticolia > Polarisedimenticolales > Polarisedimenticolaceae > JANNRU01. The sequence continues at coordinate 1,576 of JANNRU010000440.1, forward strand.
CGGCCACGGGCGCAATCCTTTTCTTCTCAGAGGTTTACCTTGACGGAGTCCGTCGCAAAGCATAGCACGGCACCGTCCTCGGCCCCGACGCTGAACGAGCTCGATAGGCAAGCTCCTGTCCGGGTGATCCGTGGCCGAAACTCGACGAAGGCGGTCATTCGAATCTTCGACTGCGGCGACGGAGCGATCGCGGTGAAGGACTACCGCGAGTGCCCTTGGTGGTTCCGCGCGACCGGCGCCCGCTGGCTCGTCCGGCGCGAGACCGCGGCCTACCTCGCCGCCGGCCCGCTCCCCGGCCTGCCTCGCTGCCTCGGTCGATTGGGCCCGCTAACCTTGGCCACCGAGTGGATCGACGCTCGTCCGCTGGCCGAAATCGGCGCCACCAAGTTACCGGTAGCCGTCTGTGACCGACTGGAAGCGCTGGTGCGCGGACTCCATGAGCGCGGCGTGGCGCTCGGAGATCTCCACCATCGTGACGTGCTGATCGGTTCGGAAGACGAGGTCCACGTGGTTGACCTCGCCACCGCGTGGGTTCGAAATGCACGACGCGGCGATCTGCGCAATTGGATCTTCGCGCGGTGGCGGGCCGCAGACTCTGTGGCTTTAGCGCGAATTCGCGCGCGATTCACGGGCGAGTCGGAGGAGAACGCTCTGCGGGGCCTCGACTCGCGAGCGGTCGCCTGGCACCGACGCGGCCGTGCGGCGAAACGGCTGTGGGATCGACTCCGCGGCGCGGATCGACCCCCTGACCGACCGGTGCGGCAGGCCGGAGACTGGGCTATGCTCCGGCCCGTGACCGACCGGCCCACACCCGAATACAACCGCCCCCTCGGCATACTGCGCGTGGTCGCGGTCTACGGGTTGATCGGTTTTCTCGTCCTACTCGCTCGACCGACGCCACTCTCGGTTTCGGTCGGTTTCTGCGTGGCTGCGCTCGGCGAAGCGATCCGCCTATGGGCCGCCGGCCATCTGTGCAAAACGGTGGAGCTGATCACTTCGGGGCCCTACCGCTACACGCGCAATCCGCTTTACTTGGGCCGGTTGTTGATCCTGACCGGCCTCTGCATCATGGCGCCTCTGCCGTATCGTTCAAATTGGATAGCGCTGGGCTTGGGCTATCTGGTCTTTTTCGGCTACTACCTTCGAAGAAAAGAACGGGTCGAGCCCGCGCGCCTGCGTCAGTTGCACGGCGAGGCCTACGAACTCTACTTCCGCGCGGTTCCCGCGCTGTTCCCGACGCCTTCGCCTTATGCGGGTGGGCCGGGGCTCTGGTCGTCCCAGCGCATGCTGCGCAACCGCGAGCACTGGATGGTCATCGGCATTCTGGCCGTGACGCTGTTCCTGCTGTGGCGGGCTTACTCCCCGGGAGTCGCGGATTGATAGGTCGCCGAGGACCGCTCTCGGTCCGCGAGATCGCGCGTAAAAAGGTAGGCCGAATTCGAGCCGATGTCGGCCGCCACTATTGGCGGGCTGTCGCCAATGACCTCGCGTGCTTCCTCGAGGCGACTCCGTTCGACCACGACACAGAGCGGCTGCGTCCGGTCCCACTCCCGGCGTAGCGCCGCCGTGTCCGGAAGCGGGCGCATCGATCGGCGCGCGTAGTACGAATAGCCCGCACGCCAGCGCCAGCCGAACAGCGCCACGATCGGGGTGGAGTCACCGCAGTGGGTACGAACGGCCTCACCGAACGTTCTGGCAGACTTGAATCGATCGGCCTCGGGCAGCAACACGACCGCGGCGGTCAGATAGATCGCGACCGTCGCGATAGCGACGGCGACAACCGGTTGGGGATGCCCCGCGCGGGAAAATCCCCACGCCGCCAGGACTCCGATCCCACACAGCGTGGGAACGGCGACGGCGGCGATCCCGGCCAAGCGCCCCACCGGATAGCGCGGAAGGACGGCGACGGCGATCCCCACGCCGGCGGCCAGCATGAATGCGCCGATAAGCGCCGCGATTGTGCGAGCCGCGGCGGCGCGGCGGCGTGAGAGTCCGCCCTCCCACCAGCGATCGAAAAGACCGGAAACGAGAATCGCCACCGGTGCAGCCGCGGGCAGAAGGTAGGCGCTGCGTTTGCTCTGGGACAGCGAGAACAATCCGATCACCGCGGCGATCCAGAGCCAGGCCAGTCGCTCGATCCGACGCTCGCTGGCCGTGCGCCACGCGACTCCCGCCGCGAGCGGCACGAAGAACGACCACGGTGCGAAATCGATCCAGAAGTAGACCAGGAAGTACCACCATGGCGACTCGTGATCCCACGCTGCGTGGGCTCGCGTCATGTTCTGGCGCCAGATCAACTCGACCAGCGATGCTTCGTGACCGCTCAGGGCCAACCACACGAACCACGGAGCGCTCACCACGCCTGCGACGGCGGCGGCCAGGAGCCAGCGTCGATCAAAAACTTCGCGATGCCGCCCTTCGGCCCAACACAAGGCGAGCAGCGGAAGGGCGACCAACGGAAGAATGACCGGGCCCTTGGCCAGGAGCCCCAGACCCAGGGCGAGGCCTGCTACTAGCGGCGAACCACGAACGGCGGCCGCGATCGCTCCGGTCACGGCCGCGGCGAGCAGGATATCCATCTGAACCGAGCGAACCGACAAAAATACCGTCACGAGCGTCCCGGCGACCACGGCGGCGACCGCTGCCCGCCGTGTGCCGACCCACGAAGAGACCAGGAAATAGAGAGCTCCGATCAGCACGAGACCCGCGACGAACGACGGTAGGCGAAGGGTCCACTCGTTGACCCCGCCGCCGGCCACTCCCGCAAGTCTCGCCAACCAGAAGTAGAGGATCGGCTTCTCGTCGAAAACGACGCCGTTGACGGTGGGCAGCAGCCAGTCGCCGCGTTCGGCCATCTCGACGACGGCACGTCCATAGAGAGGTTCGTTGGGGTTCCACAGATCCCGGGCGCCCAGGCTGACGCCGAACAGCACGATGGCTCCGAGCGCGAGCCAGCCTGGGACCCAACTCGCCCGAACGAGTCTTCGGGTCATGGTCAGGATTCCTGGAACTGCAGCTCGTGAAGTCGCGCGTAGAGCCCGCCCCGGCGAATCAAATCGTCGTGGGGTCCCTGCTCGACGACGACGCCACGATCCAGAACGACGATCCGATCGGCGCGTCGGACGGTCGACAGCCGATGGGCGATGACGAGCGAGGTCCGCCCGTGCATCAACGTTTCTAGCGCCGTCTGAACCAGAGCCTCGGACTCGGCGTCGAGCGCGGAGGTTGCTTCATCGAGGATCAGGATCGGCGGGTTCTTCAGCAGCGCCCGCGCGATCGCCAGCCGCTGCCGTTGCCCCATGGACAGTCGGGCGCCGCGCTCGCCGAGGATCGTGTCGTATCCGGCGGGCAGCTCCGCGATGAATCCGGCGGCTTGCGCCGCACGAGCCGCGGCTTCGACCTGCTCGTGCGGCACTTCGGCGCGGCCGTAGGCGATGTTGTTCCGCACGGTATCGTCGAACAACATCGTCTCTTGCGTGACCAGGCCGATCTGGCTGCGCAACGAGGCCAGGGTCACCCG
>JANNRU010000441.1:0-12239 GCA_031401755.1 Acidobacteriota bacterium
CCAGTCTGCTCGATCGTGCGGCTGGCGGTCAGGAGCTGGCGCTGCACCCTCTCGAGTGCCTGACCGAATTTGCCGAACTCGGTCTTGATCGCAGCGAGCACCCGCCAGACCTCGGCCGCGCGTTGCTCGATCGCCAGCGTCTGGAAGCCCAGCCGCAGGCTGCTCAGGATCGCCGCGACCGTCGCCGGCCCGGCGACGACGACCCTAAATCTGTGCTGTAGATCCTCGACGACCGCCGGTTGCCGGAGGATCTCGGCGTAAAGGCCTTCGGTCGCCAGGAACATGATCGCGAAGTCGGTCGTCGCCGGCGGGTCGACGTACTTGTCGTGGATCTCCTTGGCTGCCGATCGCACCGTTCGTAGGAGCGCATCGGTCGCTGACTGAACGGCGCCCGGATCGCCGCGGTCCGCAGCCTCCTGGAGTCGCAGGTAATCCTCTTGCGGAAACTTCGAGTCGATCGGGAGCCAGACGCACACACCGGGATCGTCCTTCGGTCCCGGTAATCGGACCGCGTACTCGACGCGCTCGGACGAGCCGGCCTTGACCTGCACGTTGGTGTCGTACTGATCGGGTGTGAGGATCTGGCCCAGAATCGCTCCGAGCTGAACCTCAGCCCACGTGCCTCGGGTCTTCACGTTGGTCAAGACCCTGCGGAGATCGCCCACGCCGGTGGCCAACGCTTGCATCTCACCAAGGCCTTTGTGCACCGCTTCGAGGCGGTCACTGACGAGTTTGAACGATTCACCGAGGCGCTTTTCGAGCGTCTCGTGCAATTTCTCATCGACGGTCTTGCGGATTTCCTCGAGCTTGGTCTCGTTTCCCACCTGAAGCTCGCTGACGCGCTTGGCCATCGATTCGAGCTGGGCCTGCTGGGACTTTCCAAAACTCTCCAGCGTCCGCGAGAGCGTCTCGTGGGTCAGCCCCAGTCCCCCGAGGACCTCTTCCCGGAGCGCTTTCTCGGCAACGCGCGCCTCGTCGCGGCCGGACCGCAGCTCTTCCCGTACCGTCGTCGCCGCACGCTCCGTGTGCTTCGAGATGCGCACGAGCAGGGCGACGGCCAGGACCGCCGCGACGAGAACGACCACCAGCACCGACCACGCGGGAACGTCGTTCATCATCGTACCCGGGACGAACTCGCCGAGGTTGAACTGCGCGCCCGCGGCCGCGCGATCCAACACGATATTTCGACAAGAACGCTCACGCGCAAAGAATAGCGCGATCGGACGGGCGCTGGCGCCCCCGCGGCTGCAGGACGAACAGGCTCGACCCGCTACCATGGCGAGACGATGAGCTGGCCGACCCAACACGTCGATCATCAACGCGCCCCGGTGCCGCTCTCCGGCGCGGAGATCTTCCGACTCTGGTGGCCACTGGCCGCGAGCTGGATGCTGATGGGGCTCGAAATCCCGCTGTTCGCGTCGGTTGTCGCTAGGATGCCGCATCCCGAGATCAACCTCGCCGCACACGGCGGGGTGGTTTTTCCGGTGGCGCTGGCCATCGAGTCGCCGATCATGATGCTGCTCGTCGCCTCGACTGCGCTGGCCCGTGATCTGCAGTCGTTCCGCCTCATCCGTCGCTTCATGCTCGGCGCCGGGCTAGTGCTCACCGCAGTTCACGCCCTGGTCGCATTCACGCCACTCTACGATCTGGTCGCTGCGCGACTGCTCGGAGCGCCCCGGGAAACGCTGGCCGCGGGCCGAGTAGGACTGGCGCTGATGCTTCCGTGGAGTGGGTCGATCGCCTATCGGCGATTCTACCAGGGAGTCTTGATCCGGCACGACCGATCACGCCCGATCGTAATCGGGACTCTGTTGCGGCTTGGCGCGAACGTCGTTGTCTTGGCCGTGGGAAGCTCGGTCGGTTCGTATTCCGGGATCGCCATCGGCGCAGCGGGAATCTCGGCCGGAGTCCTGGTCGAGGCCGCGTTCATCGGAGCCTGCACGAGATCGATCGTCCGTGGACCGTTGCGCCACGCCGCGGCCGTCGATCCCCCGCTCACTTTCGCCGACTTCCTACGCTTCTACGCGCCGTTGGCCCTGACCCAAGCGTTGTCGTTGAGCATTCCGCCGCTGACCGCTGCCGCGGTGAGCCGCATGCCGCTTGCTCTGACCTCCCTTGCGGCATGGCCGCCGGCGATGAGCTTGTCCTTCGTGTTGCGTGGCTCCGCGTTCGCATTTCACGAAGTCGTGGTCAGCCTGCTGAGTCGGCCGGCCGCGACCGCAGTACTTCGACGGTTCGCGCACGGGATCGCGATCGTGACCGGGACGGCTTCGCTGGTCTTGGGCGCGACACCGCTCGGCGACCTGTGGTTTGCCGGCGTCCTCGGCCTCCCTCCGAATGTGGCGCACTTAGCGCGGCTGGGCACGCTTGCCGGAGCGCTCCTGCCACCGATCACCGCGATGGAGAACTGGTGGCAGGGCCGACTGGTCCACGCGCATCGGACGCGCAGCGTGACGGTGGGCACCGCGATCTATCTCTTTGGGACCGCGCTGCTGCTGGCAATCGCGGTGACGGCGGCGCCGTGGCCTGGGATCATCACCTCCACGATCGCGGTGACTCTGGCCAGCGCTGCGAAAGCGGTTTGGCTCGCCAAACGTGCGCGGGCCTCGGCGCTGCCCGATTCGACGGTACGAGTGTGACCGTCGTCTAGGGCAGCACGACGTCCCGCTGCGGCTCAGCTCCATCCGCGGTCTGCCAACTGCCACACGGCTCCGGCCGAACCAAGTAGTACATACCGTTCCCGGCCGTCGGCAAATCGAAGGTCGTGCTGACGGAGGTGGCATTGGTTAGGAATCCCTCGCGAAGCGTGGAGTAGGTCCCGACGCTTGCCAGGTTGCCGACAACGAAATAGACGCTCGCGGGCGTCGTCCAACTCATGCTGTTCGCGTCGACTGCGCGTATCGATTGATCGAAGAGATCTTTTTGCGAGCAGAGGACAAAGCATCTGGAAAATTCAGAGGTGCTACCGCTCGGATTCGTAGCGTTGGCGGTGAACACCGGTTCGTCATCGACATCAACGACGACCGGAAAGACGGTCGAGAACGATCCGTTGCCGCCGGCATCGCTCACCACCGTGGCAGATCCGAGGTAGCTACTACCTTCGCCATGCAGCGAAGAGTCGCAGTCGGCGTTGGCGAAAACTTCCACACGGTACGAAGAATTGGGGGCGCTGTTCAGCGTGCCATCGACCGTCGTCGTGGAGCCTCCAAGCACCACCGCTGTGATCACTGGAAAATTCTGCAGTCCATTCCCGCCGGCGTCGCCATCGTTGGTATCGTTCGCCGTGACCCCGGTGTTTCCGCCCAGGTCGACACCGAGCAGTCCGTTTGCTGTGATCGAGTTGCCCAGCACGGAGTTTCCCACCGCGCCATTCCCGAGAATGAAAACACCGCTCGCGTCGTTGCCGACGATCAGGTTACCGAGCCCCGGGGACGTCCCACCGACGAGATTGCTGGCAGCCTCGCCGATCAAGACTCCCTGCTGCGTGTTCCCCAGGTCCGTCGTGCCTGTCGCGTCGGTGCCGATGTAGTTTCCCTGAACGAGATTCCCGGTGGCCGCCGCCAGCTGCACCAACACACCTCGGCCGTTGGCCGAGATGACGTTTCGATGGCCCGCCGTGACGCCGCCGATCGAGTTGTTCGGAGCGCTGAGGATCTTCACCCCGTCCACCAGGTTCCCGAGAGGCGCGGCACCGGTGGCATCGAGTCCGACGTAGTTCCCTTGCACCCGGTTCCCCGACGAGCCGACCTGGGTGATCAGGATGCCCTGCGCAGCGTTCCCGGAGATCACGTTGCGCGCGCCGTCGCTCGTGCCGCCGATCGTGTTGTTGGTGGCGTTCTTGATCTCCACGCCGCCAAGCAGGTTACCCAGGCTGACGGTGCCCGAGCTATCGGTGCCGATGTAGTTGCCCTGCACGAGATTCTGCGCAGCACTGGCCTCCGTGATCCAGACCCCGCTGTAGGCGTTCGCCGCGATCACGTTGCGCGCCGCAACCGTCGTTCCGCCGATCGTATTCGACGGCGCATTTTTCAAGACCACTCCGTCTTCGCCGTTTCCCAGCGCCGCGACCCCGGAGATGTTCGATCCGATGAGATTGCCCTGCACCGTATTCCCCGACGACCCCAGCGCGTCCACGAACACCCCGACGTCGTCATTGCCGGAAATGAGATTTCCGGCACCCGCCGTCGTGCCGCCAACCAGATTGGAGGGCGCATCAATCAGTTGCACGCCGTCGCTGAGGTTCGGTAGCGCGGCGCTGCCCGTGACATCGGTTCCGATAAAGTTTCCCTGAATCTGGTTGCTGGTCGCGCCGTTGGTCTGCAGATCGACTCCGTCGTCGTCGTTGCCCGAGAGCAGATTGCGCGAACCGACGGCCGTTCCGCCGATCCGGTTGTCGGACGAGACGATCTGGATGCCGTTGCCGTTAGCCACCCCGGTTAATCCCGCGGCGTCCGTGCCGATGTAGTTGCCCTCGATGATGTTGCCGTTGGAGTTCACGCTGATGCCGTCATTGGCAAAATTTCCGATGTCGAGACCGCGCACCGTGCTGCTTCCGCCGTTGATCGTGATCCCGCTGGCCGCGGTCGAGAGCGATCCGTCGATCACGATCATCAAGACGGCGTCCGAAACACCGGGGGCGGCGACAGTGTTCGCCTGTGCGCCCGACTGGGTGTAACCATCGAGGATCACCGATCCCGTAATCGCGGGCAGCGGCGTCGTCGGTGAGATGACGAACGGGCCGGTCCCGGAGATGTTGAACTGGATCGAGTCGGTTCCGCCATTGTTGTTGGCGTTGGTCAGAGCCTGGCGCAGCGATCCGCCCCCGGACTCGTTGGCATTCGTCACCGTGTAGGTCGTAGCGATCGACGACAGGACCAGACGTGACGCGCCCGGGTCCGGTGTCAAGACCACCAGATCGTCGAGAGCGTCGGGGTTCAGGCGCATCGGCAGTACGACGATCGGCTCGGCGTCGAGCTTCATCGAATCGGCGTGTGAGAGCTCCGGGGGATTCGCACCCTTCGTCGACGACGACTCGTCGGTGAACACTTCGAGGCGCGCGGTGGACGGATCGATCAGCAACAGGTCATCGGCCGAGCGGCCGAGAAACCGCGATGCACGGAGCGACGGCAAGCTCGACGGGCCCGCCGTCGACGGGTCGGACGTCTCCGCCAATCGGCCGCGTCGCACGACCCGCCGCTCGGCACCGAGCCGAGAGAGGTCCAGCAATTCGAGCGAGCGATCGCGGTAGAGCAGCGCGAGTTGCTGCTGGGGTTTGGGCGGATCCAGGAACCTCCCAGTCGCGACCGCAGCAACCTCGGAGGGGAGATCCAAGCGCTCGACGCGCGGCGGCCAAGGCTCGGCATCGAGGGCCTTGCCGCGAACGAGGACCAGCGAGTTCCCGGCGGCGACCGCGAGGTCGGCCCACCCGTCGCCGTCCAACTGGCCCAGCGCGAGGGACACCGCGCGTTGCGGGAGCGGCACGGTCGATCCCTGGCTGCGCAGCGCGCCCCCCGGACCGTGGAACAGGATCGCGGCCGGGCCGTTTGATCCGTCGACGGCCACGACCAGATCGGCCAGGCCGTCCAATCGCCCGAGCTCTCCGACGAGCAGTGCGACGACCGAACCCTGGAGCTCGAACCACGACCCGCGCTCGAAGCCGCCCTGGCCGTCGCCGGAGAGCAGGTAGAGGCTCGCGGAGACCCGCGAGGCGACGACCACGTCGAAATGACCGTCGCCATCGAAGTCGCCCGCCCCTAGAAAGTCCGGGGCGATGGGCAAGGCGACGCTTCGGCCGGGGCTCACGAACGGCGCTGTGCCGTTCCACTCCGCTGCACGACGAGGAAACAGCGCCTGTGCGTCCCCCTTGTAAACCGTCAAGTGGCCGCCATCGGGGCCGGCGTCACCGCGCACGAGATCGGGGACCCCGTCCTCGTCGAAATCGGCCGACGCCAGTGCCGCGGCTCGCAGGGCGGATCGCCCGCTCGAAGTTGGCGAATCCACCGCCGAAAAGACCTCGGCCCGATGCGTTCCGGCGATCGACTCGACGCTCGGAAGCCCTAGGTACAAGAGGGAGAACACGAAGAACGCTCGGGACCTGGTCATGGCGACACCCACCTTTTTTCCGGGAATCACGGCGCTTCCCACAGCCCGGGTCAGGACCGGGGAACGGAATCTCGTCCAGATCGACGAAACGTCACGAATGTACCGCCAATTAGAGCCAGCGAACAGGGACCGTGCGCGACACTCGATTTTGCCGCGAAGTCCAGGTTGCGACGCCCGATTGCCGGTACTATTCCCCTGGCGGCGCTGGATTAGCGCCGCCCGGATCCGCACCGGTCCGGCGACCGGCCAACAGTCCGCGCACGTCACGGTACAAGATTTCGACGACAACCCGATCGGCGAGCAGGATCTCGCCGCCGACCGCTGGTTCGTCGCCCGTGAAACTGCTCGGCGGTCGCTCTGGTTGGGGCGGAATTCGGCGCCGTTTTTCAAGATCGACGAACTCGCCTGGGATGACGATGTGACGGGACTTGGCGTCGGCGTACGTCAGCGCCTCGGGCCGGACGCGCATCCGACGGAGCTCGTAGCGACCTGGGTCACGATGCCCGACGGCATGCGCGATTTCGTGGGGCGCCTGGTTGCCGTGCAGGTCCTGCGGTCCTGGGGTGCGTCCGGTCCGCGCTGGACCGCCGCTGCGGCAGTCTACGCCTTCGACGGAGAGACCGGGGCCAAGCACCTGCGGAACGGGAACGGAGCCCGCGATCTGACGCTGGGAGAGATCCAGGTGCGGTCGCGGTTCAACGCCGCCGGACGACCGTGGTCCGCCGCGGCGCAACTGCTGCGAAACTTCGAGGACTATTCCGCGGACGATCCCGACCCGTTCACGGCCGCAAATCGCGATCAGTCCGACGGCTGGGTGTTGGCCTTGGATGTCGGCGAGCTGTCCAAACCGGGAGCGTGGACGGTCGGTTATCGTCGGGCGCGGATCGAGGCCTTCGCCGCCAACGCATCATTCGCCCAAGACGACTGGGTGCGCTGGGGCAGCGCCGCTCAATCGGACGGCACGGACCTCAACGGTCACGAGTTTCGCGCCGGACTGGCCTTGTCGACTAATATCAACGTCGCTTTACGACTCTTCGATGCCCAGGCGATCACGTCCGTGCAAGACGGGCGACGAGCGAGGATCGACTTCAATGCGCGTTTCTGATGCTCTGCCGAGCGCCGCGATCGTCGGGCTGGCGCTGGTGTTGCTGCAGCCTGTGGTAGCGAGCCGGCCTCGAACTTCGACGCCTCCCGCCTCGCGCGCGACGAGGACCTGACCGAAAGCCTGGCCAACGACTTGCTCGCCTTCTCGGTCGCCGTCCGCGACCGGGATCCTGTCGCCATCGCGCGTTTCGTGGCGGACGAGATCCGATCCGCGCCCTGGCCGAAGGAGTTGCCGGTCACCGAGCGTCTCGATGGATGGATCGAGCGTCGCAACTGGCCAGTCGCTGACGCCGGAGCCCCGATTGCCGGAGCCGAATGGACCGCATCGCTCGCTCGGTTTCTTGCGCGGCTGAGCGAGGTCGAAGACGCGCGATTCAAGGTCAAGAGCGCCGACTTCGATTCCACCGATGGCGGCCGCGGAAGCGCGCACCTCAAGTTTTTCGTCGTCGCCCGCGACGAGCAGGGTCGGCGCGAGTGGCTCAAGGGGCTGGCCGAAATCGAAATTCGACGCGAGGCCGAACAGCCTTGGCGCATTACGGCGTTCCAGCTCGAGAGCATGGAATCCAAGCTGAGTGAGGTCGACCTGTTCTCCGAGGTCGCCCAACGGGCGGGGGTCTCGGCGACGTTTCTGCCGTTTGGCGTGGGCCGCAATCAAGGTTTCATCTCACACGGGGCGGCCGCCGCCGATGTCGACGGCGATGGACGGATCGACCTGGCAGCAACAGGGGTCGACGAGAACTACCTGTACTTGAATGCCGGCGATGGGCGCTTTCGCGATGCGAGCGCCGAGAGTCTGGTCAAGTTCGCGCCGCGGGGTTCGGGCCTGGTGTTCCTCGATTTCGACAACGACGGCGACCCGGATATCTTCCTGACCACGGTTCAGCGCGAGGCGCACTTCCTGTTCCGCAACAACGTCGGCCAGAACAACAACTTCATTCGTGTCGAACTCGTCGGGAACACACGCGGTCGGGACGCCTACGGCGCGGTCGTCCGCGTGAAGTCTTCGACCGGCGTGCAAACGAAGGTCAAGGCCGGCGGCAGCGGTTTTCTATCGCAGCACGACCCACGGCTGAGCTTCGGACTGGGCCAGGACCCCGCCGCGGAGTGGATCGAGGTCACCTGGCCTGACGGCACCAAGGAGCGATTCCCGAGCGTCCACGCCGGGTCGACACTGCGCCTGATCGAGGGTCGGCCGGCGCCCGAGCAAGTGTCGGAGCGGCGCTTCCGTCTCATCGATCCACCCACGGCGGACGAACGTGCGATCGCGGATCTCGGCCTGAAGCTCGGAGAGCGATTCCCCGCGATAGCCCTGCGCTCATCGTCGGGAGAGCCGACTCAACTCGAATCCTCGGCCCGCCCTGGACGCCGCCGACTGGTCAACATCTGGGCCACCTGGTGCGCCGCGTGTGTGCTGGAGGTTCCCGAACTGGCCCGGCTGCAGCAGCCCCTCGCCCGAGCGGGGGTTGACTTGATCGGCATCAGCGTCGATCTCGATACAAAGGCGGCGGTCCCCGGCTATCTCGAATCCCACGGTGCGCGTTACCCGAGTTTCACGACCGACGAGGCCGGACTCGAGACCTTGTATCCGCGCGGTGAGGCCCGCGTGCCGCTGAGCGTGCTGATCGACGACCGCGGTCGCGTGCTGGAGATCTACCCCGGCCGGTCGGAGCGCTCGAGAACGGCGCTGGAGCGACTGGTTCAGCCCGGCCCCGGCTATGCGTCTCAGCGCTCACCGATGATCGCGACGAGCAAGCGCGCCGCGTGGCGATCGGCCTCTTCCGGTGTCTTCTCGGTTCGCGGACCGCGCAGCGCGATCTGCTCGAGCCACGTTCGACGATAACGGGTGGCGATCTCGATCGGATCGAGCGGGCCGCGATCCGCGTCGAGCCCGACATCCTTCCAGAGTTCGAGCGTCGCCCGATCCAGCGATAACCGCGCGTGGCGCACGCGCCGCTCGAGCGTCGAGCGGCCGCGGACGGCGCGCGCGGCACGATCGAAAATTCCCTGGGCCTCGACCAGGAATCTGTGGTCGAGCCAGGCGAACTGGTCGGCACGCGCGGGGTAGCCGACGCGCGAAGGCCGCCGCGCCAGCGCCGCTTCCAGTGCGGCGAGGTAGCGCCGGATGGAATCCCCGGCACGGCCATAGAAACCGTCGGTGAATTCGGTGACGAGCGCGCGCGAATCACGGTAGGGATCCTCGAGTAGTCGGGTCAGGACCCACAATTCGAGATCGCGCAGGTGCGCGGAGATCTCGTAGTCCTGCTGGATGTAGAGCCCTTGGACCCCGTGCTCGGCGTAGTAACGCAGATCCGCGGCGAGCCAGGCCAGATCCGGCAGCGGCAGATCGCCGTCGCGGCCGAAGGTCACCAGGTAGTCCCAAACGCGCAAGTGCCCAGTGACGCGACGCCAACCGGCGAGAGCCTCGCGCACCCGCACATTCTCCGGGGCAGTGACCGGCTGCGCCCAATTGCGGTATTGCAGCGCCGACAGACGAACGATCACGTTGTCCGGAAACGTCAGCGACGACGGCGGGTCGAAGCTGTCGAGGTAGGCCAGGGTGTCGAGCCGCACGCCCGGATCGTCGTTGGCGATGCGACCGGCCAAGGCACCAACAAAGGCGACGAGTGGCGCGGCGTCGCTGCCCTCCCGCTGGGCGAGCGAGCGGCAGTTCGCACATTCGCATGAGCCCCTGTCGTCGTTCGCCGAAAAATCGAAGAGCGTCGGGGGATCTTCGCCGCGCAGTTCGGCGGTTTGCTTTGCGACTCCGATGTTGGCGCGGAGGCGGGCCGTCACCAGATCGAGCAGCGCCGGGTTGGTCAGGCAGAGCTGCGCGTCCTCGTGCACGCGGACGCCGTCGATCTCCGCGTAGAACTCCGGATGCTGGGCGAACAGCTCCTCGGGCGGCGCGTACTGATAGCAGGTGTGACACGGACTCGGTGGCCCGTAGCGCTCGCTTCCTCCGTGAGCGCGACCAAGACCGCTTTCGTGACCGTTGAGGCGGCTTCGCGCCGAGAAGTCCGGCGCATTGTGGTAAAGGCCGTTGACGTCGCGGTAGCCGAAGGCCGGTCGCCCGGCTCGATCAATCGCTCCAATCGTCAGGCGCCGCGACCGCGGTACCTGCTCTTCGAAGGCGTTCCACCAGCGAACTCCGAGCTCGTCTTCCAAAAAGTGATAGACGGCATACAGCGTCCCGCGCGGCCGCCCGCCGGCAAGGATCAGGTGGCCGCCCGCCGTCCGCACGCGCCAACCCTCCGCCGGAAACAGAGCCGGGTCGCAGCCGACAGCTCGCGCCACCGCCGTCGGGCCCACATGGATCGCGGGGCTGGAATTCTCATCGGGGGATTCGTCGCGCACCGTAAACGACGCACCGCTGATCCGTTGCAGGTATCGCGCAAGCTCCTCGGCCGCGGTCCGCTCGGCGGGGATCGCGCCCGCGGCGATCACGATCTCGACCGTTGTTCGCCGCCCCGCGGCCAAGACCCATTTGTCGCTGCTCCCGGCCCACGATGCGCCGAGCGCCAGTACGACAGCGCCGACGCCGCGGCCGATTGCCGTGGCCTGCGCGGACCTGCTATTCTCGCGCGGATGAAACGAGTTGCCGTCGTCGGTACGGGCTTGATCGCGACGCTGAAGCACCTCCCGGCGTGGCAGAGCGTCGGTTCGGCTGCGTCCCTGGTCGCCCTCTGTGATGTCAATCGCGAGAACGCGCAGAAGGCTGCGAGCCGCTTCGGGATTCCCGCCGTCTACGACAGTCTCGCCGAGTTGCTCGAACGCGAGCGGCCCGACATCGTCGACATCTGCACGCCGCCGAAGACCCACGCTCCGCTGGCCCTGCAAGCGCTCGAGGGCGGCGCGCACGTGCTGCTGGAAAAGCCGATGGCACTCAGCGTCGAGGAGTGCGACCGGATCATCGAAGCCGGAGAGCGCGCCGGGCGCCAAATCTGCGTGGCGCACTCGGATCTCTTCTATCCCTCGTTCATCCGCGCACGGCAGCTCGTCCAGGAAGGCCGTATCGGCAAGTTGCGCGGCATGCGCATCTTCTTGTCGACCCCGACCGATTACATTACCTCCAAGGCCGACCACTGGGCGAACAAACTTCCCGGCGGCGTGATCGGCGAGACCGGACCGCACGTGGTCTACATGACCCTGGCCTTCATCGACCCGATCCGCGACGTTCAGGTCCAGGGGCAAAAGCAGCTCCGGCAATATCCTTGGTCGCCGTTCGAGGACTACCGGATCACGCTCGCCGGTGCCGAGGCCACGAGCAGCATCACGTTGACCTACGCCTCGCGCCACTGGGCCGCCGAGGTCGAAGTCTGGGGCGAGGACGGTCTGCTGCGCTTCGATCTCGAAAGCCAAGCGCTGATCCACTACCGCCGCGACAGCCTGACCCTCGGCGAGGTTGCTCGATCGACCCTGGGCCAGGCCGCTCAGATCGTCGGGGGCGCGGCGCGAACGGGTTTGAGCGTTCTCATGCGACGTCACCTGAGCACCCACGACCTGATCATACGTGGATTCTGCCGCAGCATCGAGGAGGGCACGGTGCCGCCCGTGCCGGCGTCCCAGGGACGCGAGTCGATCCGGGTCATGGACCTGTTGGCCGCGAGGCTCGAACAGCAGACCGTCTAACCGATGTGCGGCATCTGTGGGATCGTCGGCACCCGTCTCGCAGCCGACGCGCTCCGCGCCGCATCGACCGCGATGCTCGCGCGCATCGCCCACCGTGGTCCAGACGCGCGGCAGATTCGTCTCTTCGAGCCTCCGGCACTCCCGCGTCCCGTTGCCCTGGGCCACGCGCGGCTCGCAGTGCTCGACCTCAGCGACGCCGGGATTCAGCCGATGGCGAACCACGACGCAACGGTGTGGATCACCTTCAACGGCGAGATCTACAACTTTCGCGAGTTACGGCAGGAGCTCGAAGAACGCGGGATTCGATTCCAGACCGGGACCGACACCGAGGTCATGCTCGCGTTATACGACGCGCACGGGCCGTCGTTTGTCGGAATGTTGCAGGGAATGTTCGCGTTCGCCCT
>JANNRU010000442.1:0-17904 GCA_031401755.1 Acidobacteriota bacterium
CGGGCATGACCGGTGCGAATTATCTTGAGGATTACGCGCGCAGTGCAGGTCTATCTTCGTTGGACAATCGCTCGTTGCGAATCGAGCCAGGCCTCTCCTGGCGCGCAAATCGCGCCGTCGAGTTGCTGGGCTCCGTCGCCGTGGAGTCCATCGATTACCGTGCTCGCCCGGCCCAAACCGAAAACGGCGACGAGGTTGCGGGGACGACCACCGAATATCGTGACGCAGAACTGCGCGTCTCGCTCCGACTGACTCCGGGCGAGCGTTGGCAGGCCCGAGTCGGCCTGTCGAGCGCGGATCGTAGCGATACATATGCCAACTACGGCGATTTCAACTCGTGGGGTGGATGGTTCGTCGTCAATCGCACGCTGGGGTCGAAGCACCAGATCGAGCTCGCCGGCTCGATGCGGGATCTGAGCCACGAGAAAGCAGTTGTCTCGACGCTGGAAAATGGCCAGCTCCGTTCGCAGCGAGTGCAGCGATGGATCGGACGCCACACGCAGAAGCTCAACGGAATTGTTCGTTGGATCTCCGAAATCGGGACGCAGAGTGCGGACTCGAGCGATCCTGAATTGACCCATGACCGACGCTGGATCACAACCGGATTCGAAATTCGGCGCTGAGCGGTACGGGCCGCCGGTGCCCCGCGAAGGAGTGCCCATGATCAGAAGGGTTCCGTTGGTCCAAACGGCTCTGACCGCAATCTGCGCAGCGGGACTGAGCGCCGCCGCGCCGCCGTCTGCTCACCCCGCACGAGCGGCTGGAGCAGGCGCGTGCAAAACGGTCGCCGTTTCCGGAGCGGTCGAGCTCCGAACCACGATGACCGGCGACACCTCTGGGCGTTCGATCCGGCGCGGCGAGTCACTCCCCGCGGGCGCAGCGATCTGGACCGGGGACGATGGCCATCTGACGGTAGTCTGCGACACGTCGACGATGATCCTCGGACCGCGATCGACGGTCGAACTGTCGCTGGCCTCGCTCGACCGCATGCGCATGACCCAGAACTCTGGCCGCGTGACCTACGAAGTGGTCCGCCGAGGCGCGAAACACTTCGAGGTCGCGACGCCCTATCTCGTCGCCGGCGTGAAGGGTACGGTCTTTGAGGTCGCTGTCGCCGATAATGGCGCCGAAGTCGAGGTCATCGAGGGCTTGGTCGAGGTGACCTCGATCGAGAGCGGCGAGCGCATCGATGTCGGTGCGGGTGAGAGCGCGCGCCTGTCCGGCGATGATACGTCGGGGAAAATCGAGCGAATTCGGCCGCAGGCGGAAAGACGCGGTACCAACGACGATCGAAAGCGAGGACCGGTGACCCGAACGCCACCGACCGAGACCACGCGCATCGCGTTCGACGGTCAGGTGAGCGCGCGTGAGTCCACGCCGTCCCGCGAGGATGAGCTGAGCCCGTCGCTCGATGACAACACAGACTCGCACGCCGAAACCGAGTTCAACGATGCCTTGGACCGATTCGACTCGGAGGCGCGGGTCGATGGCGATCTAGGCCCGGTCTCTGACGAACCGATCGAGGACGCTCCCGATCAGGGCGGATCTTTCCTGAGGCCTGGATTCCTCGCCGAACTCCTCGATGATCGCGCCGCGACCGATCCAGGCGCGCCTGACGATTCAGCCGAGGACCCCTGCCGAAAGCACGGAATCACCGGCACCCCCGCCGGGTGCGCGGGCCGCACGCCCCCTGTCACGACACCCGGTACGCCCGGCGGTGGCGGCGGTGGCGGTGGCGCGGGCGGGGCCGAGGGCGTCGGTGCGGGTGCCGGCGGCGCTGGCGCCGTCTTTGGCAGCACGGGAGGCGCGTCCGAAGATGGGGCGACGAACAGTGCGAAGGGTTCGGTGACCGGCCCTTCGGTCCTGGATGAGACTCCCGCGGGTGATCCGCATGCCGAGCCGCCCCCGCCGGACGCGGCGGGCCCCGAGCGGTCGCGAACCCAGCCCCGCCGCGGCACGACATCGGGACGCGGACGGTAGGCCAAAGAGCTGACGCCGGAACCGATAGTGAAGCCGAGACTCGTCCCACCGATCGTGATCGGGCTCGTCGTTGCCGTCCTGCACCTGCTCGACGGCTTCGACGGGCTCGAGCACCGTCTCACCGACCTGCGCTTTCAACTCACTCCCAGTCACGCGAGCGGTGAGGTCGTCGTCATCGACATCGACCCGCGTAGCCTCGACGAATTGAATGTCTGGCCGTGGCCTCGAAGTTATCACGCGACGCTTCTTGAAAACTTGCTTGCGGCCGGCGCGAGGCGCGTCGCCTTCGACATCGACTTCAGCTCTCGATCCGTGGCACACGAAGACGATGACGAGTTGGCTCGTGCGATTCGTGCAGCACGCGGCCGTGTCGTGCTCCCGATCTACCAGCAATGGAAGTCGACCAACGCTGGGGAGTTGACGCTCATGGCCGTCGAGCCGATCGCGGAGTTCGCGAGCCATGCCGTGCTGGCTTCGATCAATGTGCGGCCTGACACGGATGGGGCGGTTCGCCGCTACCGGTCCCGGGAGTTGTTCGGTGATCGCTCCGTTCCGAGCCTGGCCGGGCTCCTCGCGGCGACAGGACGCCGAGACAATGACACTTTCGAGATCGACTTCGGAATCTCGGCGGAGACGCTGACGCGCTTGTCGTACATCGACGTGCTCACAGGTCATTTCGATCCCGCGCTGCTCGCCAACCGCTCGGTCATCGTCGGTTCCGCAGCGATCGAGCTTGGCGACCAGATCACGGTCCCGCTCGCACCGGTGATGCCGGGACCCCACGTTCAAGCGCTGGCGGCGGAATCGCTGATCCAGAATCGCGCGCTACGCCGAGCCCCGAGTTGGTTCACGGCGGCGTGGGTGATGTTGTTGGCTGGATTTCTCGGCGGTACGTTGCCGCGCCTGACCTGGCGTTGGGCGCTGCTCGCCGGAGTCTCCTCTGTCGCAGCCCTCTTCGGGGGGGCAACGCTGATCCAGCGAGTGCTGCCGTTCATCGTCGACTTGGCACCGATGCTGATCGTCACCGGAGGAGTCTTCAGCTGGAGTCTCGTTGCCGTTATCGACCAGCAAACCATGTCGATGAAGCGAAACCAGCTCGACCTTCGGCGAACCGAGACGTTGATGCGGCATGTCGTCGAGAACAGTTTTGACGCGATCGTCACCCTCGGGGATGACGGTCGGATCGAGACCTTCAACCGTGCGGCGGAGCGTCTATTCGACCGTCCCGCGGACGAAGTTGCCGGCCAGTCGGTCCGATCGATCGTCGAGCTCGATGGTCCGGAGACGCGTCTGGCGCGCGCGGCCGGTGCGCCCGTCGAAGCGGTCGGTCGTCGCCGCGGAGCGAGCTTTCCGATCGAGATGGTGGTGACTGCCATCGATACCGCCGATGAGCCCAGACTCGTTCTGTTCATGCGCGACATCACGGAGCGCAAAGCCCACGAACAGGAGCTCGAACATCTCGCGCATCACGATACGTTGACCGACCTCCCGAACCGGTTGCTGCTCCTCAACCGCATTTCCGGTCTGGCAGCCGGCCAGAGCGCGGCGGTTCTACTGCTCGATTTGGATCGCTTCAAGGAGATCAACGACGCTCTCGGGCACCCAACTGGCGATCGACTGCTCAAGCAGGTCGCTTCCCGGCTGCAGTTGCCGCTGGAGCGGGGCGACACGATCGCCCGACTCGGTGGCGACGAGTTCGCGATTCTGCTTCCGGGTGCGAGTGACGAACGCGCGCGCCGGATTGCATCGTTGCTGATCGATACACTCCGTAGCCCGTTTCGGATGGATGGGTTGACGCTTCAGGTGGATACCAGCATCGGTATCGCGCTCTGGCCGGAACACGGTCCGGATTCTGAATCGCTGCTGCAGCGGGCCGACGTCGCGATGTACGTCGCCAAGCGCAAGCGTCAGGGAACCTCGGTCTATTCGCCGGAGCAAGATTACAACAGCGTGCGCCAACTGGTGCTGCTCGGTGACCTGCGTGACGCGATCCAGGACGATCGGCTGCACCTGGCCTACCAACCACAGATCCTGGCCGAAGACGGGAAGCTCCTCGGCGTCGAAGCGCTGCTGCGCTGGCGCCACCCCGACCACGGGATGATCCCGCCGGACGAGTTCATTCAACTGGCGGAGCATAGTGGCTTGATCCGTCCGCTGACGTTGTGGGTCGTTGAGACCGCGCTGCGGCAGGCGGCGGTTTGGAGGCGCGAGGGCCTCTCGATCTGCATGTCGGTCAATCTTTCCGCGCGCAATCTTCTGGAGGAGGACTTGCCGCGGAACCTCGCGCGCCTGCTTGATCGTCACGAGATGCCCCCGGACCAGTTGACCTTGGAGATCACGGAGAGCGTGCTGATGGACGAGCCCGAGCGTGCCCTGGCAGTCGTCACTCAACTCGACCAGCTGGGCACCAGGATCTCGATCGACGACTTCGGCACCGGCTATTCGTCGCTCGGATACCTGATGCGGCTTCCCGCCGAGGAGATCAAGATCGACCGTTCGTTCGTGATGCAGATGGATCGCGATTCCGGCAGCGCCACGATCGTTCGATCGATCATCGAGCTGGCCCACAATCTGAATCTCAAGGTCGTCGCTGAGGGGGTCGAAACGATCGATGCCTGGTCGACGCTGAGAAGTCTCGGCTGCGACATTGGGCAGGGCTATTACTTCAACCGACCGCTACCCGCCGACGAACTGACGCGCTGGATGGCCGGCGGGGCCTGCCCCGCAGGCGAGGCGAAAGCGGCCGCCCAACGTTTGGCCCCGCAAGTGGCTCTTACTGTCTGAGCGACCGTCCCGGCGGCAGCCCGTCGCACAGCGGAAACTCCGAGCGCTAGTTGGCCGCTGAGCGTCCGGGGTTGGCGGAAGGCCGCACGACACCGAGTTCAGCACGGGCCAGCCGATGGGTCAAGCCTGGCTTCCGGGATCGCGCACGACGAGGACCGGACAGGGAGAACGCCGCAGGACGCGTTCGGTCGTCGAGCCGAGCAGCGCGTGCGAGATGAACCCCCGACCGTGGGTGGCGATGACGATCAGGTCGGCCTGTCGCTCGGTCGCCAATCGGACGATCTCGATATGCGGTACGCCGAGCGAGACCGCCCGCTCGACGACCACGTCGGGGGGGATGTTCTTGGCCGCATACTCGGCCAGCGCCGTGTTGGACCGCTGCTCGGTCTCTTTTCTCAGCCGCTCGAGGTCGACCGCGACGTAGTACTCCTCGATCATCGGCGGGAAGAGATCCCCGACGTAGGTCAGGATGATTTTTGCGCCGAACTTCCGGGCCAAGCTCACCGCTGGGCTGACCGCGTGGGAAGAGGCTTCGGACAGGTCAGTCGTCAACAGGATCGTCTTCACGGATCGCCTCCCTGGCTCGTTCGCCCCCGCAGTGTACGACCGAAGCGACTGCATGGGCCATGCCACCCGCCGTTCGAGGCCGAGCCGACGGGGGGAGGCGGACCACTGCGGCAGATCGCGCTCACTGCGTGACCGGCCACACTCGGCGGCCTGTCGTTTCGAGGCCGAGGTGACGGATGCGCTCCACACGGGTTAGGTTGAACACCGGAGATGGGACCCGGTCGTTCGGACCCCGGACGGCGTTTGAGGGAGGGGGCATGAAACCGTCCGATTGGATTCCGCTTGACTGGTCCGAGCGTTCGCCTGAAGAGATGACGCGGCGCGCACGCGAGTTCAGCCAGGAAATGCGGCGGCGCCGCAGCGTCCGCCAATTCTCGAACCGCGCGATCCCCGCTGGAGTTCTCGATGCTTGCCTGAGCGCGGCAGCGACGGCCCCGAGCGGAGCGAACCAGCAGCCGTGGCATTTCGTCGTGATCCGCGACCCGCTGATCAAGCAAAAGATCCGGGCGGCGGCGGAGGCCGAAGAGCGCGAGTTCTATCACGAGCGTGCCCCCCGCGAGTGGCTGGAGGCGATCGCGCCGATGGGGACCGACGAGCACAAGCCATTCCTGGAGGCCGCGCCGGCCCTCATCGTGATCTTCGCGCGGCAATATGGGCTGGTGGACGAGCGCCGGGTCAAGCACTACTACGTGACGGAATCGGTCGGTATCGCCACCGGACTCTTGATCGCGGCCGTACACCACGCGGGGCTCGTCTCACTGACGCACACACCGAGTCCGATGGGGTTCCTGACCCGAATTCTCGATCAGCCGGTGAACGAGCGGCCGTTCTTGATTCTCGCCGTCGGCTACCCCGCCCCGGAAGCGCAGGTGCCGGCAATCCGTCGTCGCCCGCTCGAAGAGATCGTCACGATTCTTTGATCGCCGCCGTCGGGATCTAGGCGCTATCGGGTACCGCGGGCGAGTCTCTCAACTTGTTCGATGTACAGCGTGAGTTGATCGGTCGGTTTGAGCTCCCTGGCGCGCTGAAGCAGCGGCAGGGCCTCGCGATACTTGCCTTGCCCGGCAAGGATCTGCCCGAGTCGGGCCTTCGCCGGCGCTTCGAAATCGTCGAGCCCGGCGGCGCGCTCATAGCAGATCAGCGCCCGGTCCGGATCGCCTTCCCGCTGGTAGTGCTGGCCCAGAAGCAGGAGCGCGTCACCGTCCAGCGGATCGAGCGCGACCAGCTCTTCCAGTACGACCGCGGCTTCATCGGTCTGGCCATCGGCGATCGCGATCCGGGCTTCGAGCCTGCGCAGCTTGGCGCGTTGCTCGTCGTCGAGGCGTTCGGAACTGACCTTCCGAATCGTGCCGATCAGTTCGCGCGCCTCGGTCGTGGCGCCGCGGGCGAGCAGAGTCTCGACGTTACGCAATGGGCGAATGATCGATCCGTCGGCATCGATCCCTAGCGCGCGCTCATAGGCGGTGGCTGCGAGGTTCGGAAGGTCTTCGTTGACGTAGATGTCCCCCAGAACGTTCATGCTCTCCGCGGAGGCCTTGTCCATGCGATAGACGATCTCGTAGTCTTCTGCGGCGCGTAGCGGCTGCTGCAAGTTGACAAGCGCGTGGGCGCGTAGTAGCCGAAACTCGGCGCGGTCCGGATTGGCTTCGATCATGACGCGCAGGAGCCCGATCGCTTCCTCGTACTTTTCGAGTTTCAAAACCGAACGAACGAGCCCGATACGGTAGGTCGCGCTGTCCGGATCGAGCAGCAACGCGCTGCGGTAGGCGCCTTCGGCAGCGAGGTGGTCCTGTCGCGCGGTGTAGGCGTCGCCCAGGAGGCCGAAGGAGACCGCATCCCCACCGCCGAGCTGCAACATTCGAGTGAAGGCGCGGATCGCCTCGCCCGGTTGCTCCAGGCGGAATCGTGAGACGCCGAGCATCTTCCACGCGCGCTTGAAGCTCGGGAATTTCGTCACCGCGGCGTCGAAATGGGCGACGGCGTCTTCGACTTGATCTTGTTGGTAGGCGATTCCGCCGAGCACGAAGTCCAGCAGTGCCGAGGATCCGAGTTTTTGGCCGGCAAGGATCTGCCTCGTTGCTTCATCCGGGGAATCGGCCATCAACGGGTAGACCTTCTCCAGTAGCGCCCGATCTTCCGCGCTCATCTTCGGTTCGAGATCGGCATGGATCCCGTAGTCGCCAAGAAACTGCTTCTTGAATTCCGGATCGTCCCAGCGCGATTCGAATTCCGCGCTTGCCGCCAACGCGGCGAAAGTGCAGAGCGCCAACAATACGAGACAATTTTTCGAGGAACCTCGGAGCATGGTCTACCTCTCAGCTGTTCAGCGAGAACCGGATCGGTATGCGCAGGCGCGTCGGGACCTTCTTGCCGTTTCGTGTTGCGGGCTCGAACTTCCAGCGCCGGACGGCTTCGAGCGCGGGAGGCTCGAAGCCCGGATCGGTCGAGCGCTCAACGACCGGCTCGATCACGCGGCCCTGGGCGTCGACGATGAAGACGACGGTGACGACGCCTTCGACCTTCCGCTGTTGGAGTCCGATCGGGTAGGCTGGCGCCGCCTGGGACAGCGGCCGAGGCGACTCGTCGAGATCGGCCAAGCTAAAGACATCCGTCGCCTCCCCTGATTCGTCGCTGCCCGGAGTCCCGGTGCCACCGATTCGGCCGCCAGAGGTCAGGTTGTAAGAAGAACCGAACTCGCCGCCGCCGGGCTCGCCAAGCGCAGACTCGAGTGCGGCGAGGCTCAACGCCGCCAGCTCCGGGGTTGCGTCAGCGACCGTTAGCGGCTCTGGTTCGACCGCCACGAGCTGCGTCATCTCCGGCGGTTTTTCCGGGGGAGATTCGACCTGATCGGGGTCGCGCTGTTCGAGCTCGGTTTCGTCGGGCTGTTTCTGCTCCGGCTCGTCCGCCGAGACGATTTCGACGTCATCGACCGACAACTTGTTGGTCGATTCGTCCGAGCCGAGAAAGAAGATGCCGCCGAAGAGCAGGATCAAGAGATGGACGATCACCGCGGCCGTGAGTCCGAGCAGGAAGCGTTTCACGTTGGACTCAGCTCTTCTCGGTCGACAGCCCCACCTTGGTGATGCCGAGCTTTTTGGCCTCGTCGAGAACCTGAACCACGGCCCGGAAGTCGGCCGTTGCGGCTCCGCTCACGATCACCCTGGGGTCCTTGCTCTGGTTCTTGTAAGACTGCAGTCGCATCCCGAGTTGCGCGATACTGACCTTCTCCTTGTTGAAGAAGATTTCGCCCTTCTCGTTGACGCCAAGAGTGACGGCTCTTTCCATCTCCGGCTGGCTTCCGAGGGATTGAGCGGCGCTCGCGGTCGGAAGGGCCACCTGAATTCCCTGGTTCTTCGTCATCGACAGCGAGACCATGACGAACGTCGCCAGCAGGAAGAAGATGATGTCGATCAAGGGGATGATTTCGAGTCTGGCCTTCTTCGGGCCCGGCCCGCCACGGCCTCCCAAGCTCATCTCAAGCTCCCTTGGCTGTGAGCGGATTCATAGTGCGCAACGTCGGCGAGACCGGCTTTTCCGGCCTCTCCGAGAAGCCCCAGAGGATCAACTCCAGTTGATGGCTGGCGGCCTCTAGCTCATGCCTGGCATTCTCGACCTTGTTGTTCACGTAGTTGTAGGGGACCAAAGCCACGATCGCGATTCCCAGACCGAACGCGGTTGCGATCAACGCCTCGGCAATACCGCCGGTGATCGCGCCCGGGGCGGTCAGATCGCCACCGATCAGCGAGAACGAGTGCATCATCCCGGTCACCGTTCCCAGAAGCCCCAGGAGCGGTGCGAGCGTGATCGCCGTGTCGAGCAGCGCGACTCCGCGTGTGAATCGCTTGAGTTCCTGCGCCGTCGCGTAGATCAACGCGCTCGAGATCGAACGTTCGCGGTGCTCGAGGGCATACCCGAGAGTGCGGGTCACGTAGAACGAGGACGAATTGCCGATCGTGATCGCCTTGTCGAGATCTCCGTCCTGGACTGCGGCAAGGAACCGACCCAGTGTGCGCGGGTCCTGCCTGCGTTGCTCGTTGGCCAGGAACAGGATGCGCTCGAGGGCCGCGCCCAGGGCCAGCACGGACAGGATCAACAACGGCCACATGATCGGGCCGCCCTTCTTGAAGATGTGCACGAGGTTGGTTTTTTGGACGAGCGCCTTGAGCGCTCCACCCCGTGTCGGGTCGACCGGAATCGTACCCTCGCCCGTGGAAACGGTCTTGGCCACGAGCGCGTTGAGCGATTTGTCGTCCAGTGGCCGAACCGCCGGCTGGGTCGATCCAGCCTGCGGATAGGCGATCCCGGCGGTGGAGCCCGAATCCGCCGCGAACAAGGCCACGGGACCGATCACGGCAAAACGGCCGTCAGCCAGCGTCCCGTCGGGCTCGACGGCCTGACCGGGAATCACGTCGCCGCCGGCGAGTCTCTCGATTCGGTCGACCGAAAGGCGCAGCACCTCGACCTGACGCCTTAACTTCTCCTCGAGTGACAGGTCGGTGTTGGTCGGCGCGTCCTTCGCGCGTTCGAGCGCTTCCTTGTACCGCGGCAGTTCCCCCACGGCGAGACGATTTTCCAAATTGCGCGAGTATTCGTCGAGGATCGTTTCGACGTAGGAGATCTCGTCCGCGGCGAGTTTTTGCTGCTGCTCGAGGGTCGATTTGTCCAGTGCGCCGGTATCGATTCGTCGGAAGGCCGCCTCCTGCTGCTGGCGCAGTTGGACGAGTTGGGCTTCCAACTCAGCGAGATCCTGGCTCAGCGGGAGCTTCTCCGATGCGATCTGCTCACGAAGTCCGGTGAGCTCCCGCAGGCTCTTGTCAAGATCCGCTTGCGGTGTGACGGTGTCGCCGGCCGAGGAGAATCCAGTTCCGACCAGTCCGAAAACGACCGCGGCGTTGCGAAGTGAGCGATTCCCGATCATGCCGATTCCCTCCCTCACGAGATCTTCACGGGTAGCGAAATGAATTGGGGCTGGGCGGTCCCCTCCAGAATCTCGACCGCCTGCAGGATTTTCGGCGCGAGATCGTCGGCCGGTGTCCAGACCCAGCCGTTCGGAGTCGGGTGGCCGATACCGGCCTCACCCTTGACGCTGAGGTAGTAGGCCTGGCCAAGTCCCAGGTACAGGGTCTTGACCTCGGAGGGTTTGCCGTCGGAGAGCGTCCGCACCTCGGTGCTCACGGTGATCTCGCCGTTGGCTTTGTTGATCTCGTTCAGGATTCCGAGAACTGTCTGGAAGCGCTCGCCGACCGAGGCCCGGGTCGCGTGCGAGTCCTCGGGAAGTCGCTGGAATAATGGCGCGACCTTCTCCTGGACGGTCGGGGGGAGGAAGCCGTGGAGCGCTCGGACCGTGGGCTCGACCTCGTCGAGAACCCGGGTCAGTTCGGCGGAATCATCTTCGAGCGACCGCATGGCCTGGGCTTGGCTAGCTTTCTTCGATTCGACCTCCGCGGCAGTGACGCGGGTCTCGTTGAGCTTGGCCGACAGATCGAAGATCTCCTTGCGGATCAACTCGACCCGTGATTCGAGGAGTTCCTTTTGCTGCTGCCAGTCCTTGCGTTCCTGATAGATCAGGCGTTGGGTGGCGATCCACTTACCGATCGCCGCCTGCGAAGCCGCGTCATCCTGGGCCAACGCGCCCGTGGTCAGTTGCAGTCCGATCCACCCCACGCAGATCCAGCCGGCACATTTCATCTGCGACTCCCATGTCACACGAGGGGGAGAGTAGGCTCGGGTTGTCACGCAAGAGTGCCTGTCGTGTGGCAGTTCGGTCACAGGGGTGCGGTGGGCTTATTTGGCCGATAAACAAGGCGAACGGGGTCTGCTACCCTTTGTCGTTCTTGAAGGGACCCAGCGGGTCGCGACTCCGCGGCAGGCTTACCCAGGAACTGGCAGAAGTACTCAAGGAGCCTCTCGAATGATGACCTCGAAGCTGACCCGCCACATTGCGGTGGCAATGGTGCTGGCGTTCGCATTTGTTTGGGTTTCTGCGGTCGCAGCGAGCGCGACCCCCCCTGCCGCCGGTCACGGACCTGGCGGGGAAGCCAGTCTGATCCTTCCCGACGTAGGTACCGTCGTGACCACGATGGGATGGAACGGGCGAACCCTGATGTTGATCGGCCTGGTGGTCTGCGTCCTCGGCCTGGGCTTCGGAATGGTGATTTTCCGAAGCGTCCGGGCCATGCCGGTCCACCGTTCGATGGCCGAGATCAGCGAACTGATCTACGAGACCTGCAAGACCTACCTGCTGACGCAGGGTCGATTCCTCATGATCCTCTGGGCCTTTATCGGCGTGATCATGCTGATCTACTTCAGGTTCCTCCAAAACTTCGACTGGCTCAGGGTCATCGTCATCTTGTTGTTCAGTCTGATCGGTATGGCCGGGAGCTACGGCGTCGCCTGGTTCGGGATCCGGATCAACACGCTGGCCAATTCCCGGACCGCGTTCGCCAGCCTCAAGGGTCTGGCCATGCCCTGTTATGCGATCCCGCTCAAGGCCGGCATGAGCATCGGCATGCTCCTGATCTCGGTCGAGTTGTTCCTCATGCTCTGCATCTTCTTGTTCGTGCCCGGCGACTACGCCGGGCCCTGCTTCATCGGTTTCGCCATCGGCGAATCGCTGGGCGCGGCCGCGCTGAGGATCGCCGGCGGCATCTTCACCAAGATCGCCGACATCGGATCGGACCTGATGAAGGTCGTGTTCAAGATCAAGGAAGACGACGCCCGGAACCCTGGAGTGATCGCCGACTGCGTCGGGGACAACGCGGGTGACTCGGTCGGGCCGACCGCCGACGGCTTCGAGACCTACGGCGTCACCGGCGTCGCTCTGATCAGCTTCGTTCTCGCGGCGGTACCGGACACGGCCGTGCAGGTCCAGTTGCTGGTCTGGTTGTTCATGGTTCGCGTCGTCATGGTCCTGGCCTCGGGGGCTTCCTATCTGATCAATGAGGCGGTCGCCTCTGCGAAGTACCGCACGGTGCGCACGATGAACTTCGAGGCCCCGCTGACGAGCCTGGTCTGGCTGACCTCATTCGTCTCCGTCGCCCTGACCTACCTCGCTTCGTGGCTCTTGATTCGCGACCTGGGCGATGGAACCGCTTGGTGGAAACTCTCGACAGTCGTCACCTGCGGAACCCTGGCCGGTGCGATCATCCCTGAGTTCGTCAAGTTCTTCACGTCGGTTGAATCGCGGCACGTCCGCGAGGTCGTGACATCTTCCAAGGAGGGCGGAGCGTCGCTGAACATTCTTTCCGGGCTCGTCGCCGGAAACTTCTCGGCTTATTGGCTGGGAATGGTCGTCGTCACTCTGATGGGCACCGCTTACTGGATCAGCCAGGGCTTCGCGGAATTGATGATTCCCCAGACCGTGGCGATCTTTGCATTCGGTCTCGTCGCGTTCGGGTTCTTGGGCATGGGACCGGTGACGATCGCGGTGGATTCCTACGGACCGGTCACCGACAACGCGCAATCGATCTTCGAGCTCTCGATGATCGAGCAACTGCCGGGGGCTGCCGCCGAGATCAAGCGCGATTTCGGCTTCGACGTCGACTTCGCCCATGCCAAGCAACTGCTCGAAGAGAACGACGGGGCCGGCAACACCTTCAAGGCGACGGCCAAACCGGTGCTGATCGGTACCGCCGTGGTCGGCGCGACGACCATGATTTTCTCGATCATCGTGCTCTTGACCCACGGGTTGACACAGAACATCGAGCGACTCTCGATCCTCAATCCTCTGTTCCTGCTCGGCTTGATCGTCGGCGGCGCGATGATCTACTGGTTCACCGGCGCCAGCATGCAGGCCGTAACGACGGGCGCCTATCGCGCCGTCGAGTTCATCAAGAAGAACATCAAGCTCGATGGCGCGGCGAAAGCCTCGGTCGAGGATTCCAAGAAGGTCGTGGCTATTTGTACGACCTACGCCCAGAAGGGGATGCTCAACATCTTTCTGACGGTCTTCTTCGGAACGCTCGCCTTCGCCTTTTTCGATCCGTACTTCTTCATCGGCTACCTGATCTCGATCGCGTTGTTCGGATTGTTCCAGGCGATCTTCATGGCCAACGCCGGCGGAGCCTGGGACAACGCCAAGAAGATCGTCGAGACCGAGCTGAAAGCCAAAGGGACGCCGTTGCACGACGCGACGGTGGTCGGCGATACGGTCGGCGACCCATTCAAGGACACCTCCTCGGTGGCGATGAACCCGGTGATCAAGTTCACGACGCTGTTCGGCCTGCTCGCGGTCGAGTTGGGAGTGTCGCTTGCGGCCCAGCATGGACCCGGACTCGGGCGGGTGCTGGGGTTGGTATTCCTGGCCCTGTCGATGACCTTTGTCTGGCGTTCGTTCTACGCCATGCGGATCCACAGTGGCAACGAGGCACACTCTTGATCGGAGAGGGGATGGCAATGAGCAACAGGTCGTCGAGTCGAGTAGAAGCCGGGAGCAAGGCCATGGCGCTATTCGGTTGCTTCCTCGTCGCCTTGGCCTGCGGCGGGAATGGACCCACCGGCGGCGCGGCCGATCCAGGCCACCAGGGCAGCGCAGGCAACGCTGAGATCCTGGTCGGCGAGTACGGGTCGTTGACCGGAACCACGGCGACCTTCGGCAGGGCGACCCACGACGGGATCATGCTCGCCGTCGAGGAGATCAATGCGGCGGGCGGCGTGAAGGGGCGAAAGATCCGCGTCATCACCGAAGACGATCAGTCACGTCCGGAAGAGGCGGCGACGGTCGTTGCGAAACTGATCAACCAAGACCGCGTGGTCGCCCTCCTCGGCGAAGTTGCCTCCTCGCGGACGCTGGCCGCGGCTCCGAAAGCCCAGGAGGCGAGGATCCCGATGATCACTCCGTCTTCGACGAATCCGAAAGTCACGCAGGTTGGCGACTATATCTTCCGCGTTTGCTATCTCGATGATTTTCAGGGGCGCGCATTGGCGCGCTTCGTCTACAATTCGCTCGGCTTTCGACGCGCTGCAATTTTGCGCGACATTCGCAACGATTATTCGGTCGGGTTGTCCGATTACTTCAAGCAAGAGTACGAAGGGCTCGGCGGGAAAATCGTCGGCGACCATTCCTACAGTGAAGGTGACGCCGATTTCAAGGCCCAACTCACCGCGATCAAGTCGACCGATGCGGAGGTCTTGTTCGTCCCCGGCTACTACACCGAGATCGGCCAGATCGCGAGCCAGGCCAGGGATCTCGGGCTCGAGCAGCCGCTCGTCGGCGGCGACGGTTGGGAGTCGCCGCGTCTGCTCGAAATTGGAGGCGACGCGCTGAACGGCTCGTTCTACTCGAACCACCTATTTCCGGGGGACTCCGATCCCGCGGTCGCAAACTTCCTTGCCGCCTTCAACAAGCGTTACGGGGAGAATCCCGACGCTCTCGCCGCACTGGGCTATGACGCGACCAAGATGTTGGCCGCCGCCATGGCCCGGACTACCGACCTGACCCCGGCCCAGATCCGCGACGAGTTGGCTGCAACGCGAAATTTTCGAGGGGTGACCGGCATGATCACGATCGACGAAAACCGCAATCCGGTAAAGTCGATCGTGATGCTGGAAATCAAGGACGGCCAGATGACGCTTCGTGAAAAGGTCGCTCCGTTCTGATGCGCGTCGTCGACTGGACTGCCTCGGCGAAGTGCGACAGACCGACTCAGCTCGGGAAAAAGCAGAACTGAAGGGCTTTCAGGATGGAGACCGTCCTCCAGCACCTGTTGAACGGAATCGCGACGGGCAGCATCTACGCCCTGATCGCGCTGGGCTACACGATGGTCTACGGGGTGCTGAAGTTGATCAACTTCGCCCACGGCGACGTGTTCATGTTCGGCGCGTTCATGGGGTTCTACATCGCGCACGGGTTGGGGCTCTCCGCGGAACCTTCGATCGCCGGTGCGCTCGTCGTCATGCCGCTAACCATGCTGATCTGCGGTGTTCTCGGTTATCTCAACGAGCGGATCGCCTACCGCCCGCTGCGTCGAGCCCCCCGGATCGCGTCGTTGATCACTGCGATCGGCGTTTCGTTCTTGCTCGAGTTCGGCGGGCAGATGGTCTTTGGTCCGGACCCGCGTTTCTTCCCGCGCTTGTTCCCTAAGACCACGATCGAGGTCGCGGGGGTTGTGACCACCAATTATCAGATTCTGGTGCTGTTGACGGCGCTCGTCCTCGTCGGCGCGCTCCAGTGGATCGTCTTCCGCACGCGGTTCGGGAAGGCGATGCGCGCAGTCTCACACAACTTCGAGATGGCCGCGTTGATGGGGATCCCGGTCGACCGGGTCATCTCGATGACCTTCGTCATCGGGTCGACCCTCGCCGGCGCCGCGGGCTGCTTGTATGGTCTGGTCTACCCCAAGATCGATCCGTTGATGGGCGTCTTTCCTGGGCTCAAGGCGTTCATCGCCGCGGTGCTCGGCGGCATCGGAAACGTCCCGGGTGCCGCACTCGGCGGGTTGATCATCGGTCTGGTCGAAGAATACGTCGTGGCCGTCGACCCCTGGGTCTACGATCTCATCGGTTTGCACATCGGCCGCTTCAAGGACGCCGTCGTCTTCGGGATCCTGGTCGCGATTCTCGTCTTCCGCCCTTCCGGGCTGCTGGGGCGTTACGAGCCGGAAAAGGTCTGACCACGGTGCGCCCTACCGTCAGCGCCGCGATCGCCCTGGCCGCACTGTTCGTGCTGTTCGTGCTCGATCGGATCCTGCCGAGCCTGATCGACCCGTACGTCTTTCAGGTGCTGATCTATCTCGGCATCAACATCACGCTGGCGACAAGCCTCAATATGGTCTTCGGCATCGCCGGACAGTTCTCGATGGGGCACGCTGGTTTCATGGCGATCGGCGGATATGTTGCCGCGTCGATCACTTTCTTTGGCGGACCCGTTGCCGGGACTGCTGCGCCCGGTCTGCTGTTGACCGCGCTCCTCGGGGGTGGGCTGGCCGCGGCGGCCGCGGGATGGCTGGTCGGCCTTCCGTCACTTCGGCTCACCGGCGACTATCTGGCGATCGTCACGCTCGGCTTCGGCGAGATCATCCGTGTGATCATCCTGAACATCGAGACGGTCGGCGGCGCCCGGGGATTCTCCGGCGTCCCCGCGCTGGGCGCCTTCGGGCCGCTGGGTAGTTTTTTCTGGGTCTACCTGGTCGCAACCGTGACCGTGGTCGTTTCCATTCGACTCGTCGGTTCCAGTCACGGCCGCGCGTTGCTGGCCGTCCGCGAGAACGAGGTCGCGGCGGAGGCCTGCGGCGTGAACTCGACCCACTACAAGGTGCTCGCGTTCGTCATGGCGGCGTTTTTCGCCGGCATCGCGGGCGGACTCTTCGGCCATTTCCTGCAATATCTGAATCCGAACAGTTTTACCTTCATCAAGTCGTTCGAGATCGTGATCATGGTCGTGCTCGGAGGTCTGGGGTCGGTCACCGGCGCCATCGTCGGCGCCGGGATCGTTACGATTCTTCCCGAGGGGCTGCGACGCGTTAAAGACCTGAATCCTGCCGGAACCGATCCGCGAATGGTCATCTTCGCGATCCTGCTCATCGTGCTCATGCTCACGCGCCCCTCGGGGATCATGGGGACTCGTGAGATCTGGGATTTGTTTCGGCGCAAGCCGCGCTCAGCGAAGCTCGACTGATGGAACCCGCTCTCCTCGACGCCAACGCGGTCACGATTCGCTTCGGCGGGCTCGTGGCGGTTTCGGAATTCTCGATCGCGATCCGGCCGCGGCAGCTCGTCGGCCTCATCGGACCGAACGGGGCGGGCAAGACGACCATCTTCAATCTGCTGACCGGCGTCTATCGTCCGACTTCAGGAGAGATCAAGTTCTGCGGCCAGAACCTGTCGGGCCAGCGCCCTCACCGCATCAACCAACTCGGCATCGCGCGAACCTTTCAAAACATACGGTTGTTCGGCAATCTGACGGTTCTCGACAACGTCCGTATCGGCGCGCAGACGTCCGTGCGTTGCGGCCTCGTGGGCGCGATCCTGCGCACGCGGGCTTGGCGAGAAGAGGAGGCGGAGATCGCGGATCGCGCGCGCGGTCTACTGGAAATCTTTCACCTCGAGGGCCGGGCGGCCGATCTGGCGCGCACTCTGTGTTACGGAGATCAGCGCCGTCTGGAAATTTGCCGGGCCCTCGCGGGCGGACCGCGGTTGCTGTTGCTCGACGAGCCTGCCGCCGGGATGAACGCTACCGAGGCTCAATCGCTGATCGAGACCATCGGCAAGATCCGCGATCGATTCAACCTCGCGATCCTGTTGATCGAGCACAACATGGAAGTGGTGATGGGGATCAGCGAGCAGATCGTCGTGCTCAACTACGGCAAGACCATCGCGGCCGGCGCGCCGCAGGCGATTCGCCGCGACCCGGCCGTAATCGCCGCCTATCTGGGGGAGCCGCCG
This sequence comes from Acidobacteriota bacterium, assembly GCA_031401755.1. Classification (GTDB taxonomy): domain Bacteria; phylum Acidobacteriota; class Polarisedimenticolia; order Polarisedimenticolales; family Polarisedimenticolaceae; genus JANNRU01. The sequence goes on from JANNRU010000442.1 coordinate 17,713, forward strand.
GGAGCGGTCGACGGGCTCGATCTGTGAGCGTCCCGTTGTTGTCCGTTTCCGAACTGGTCGTGCATTACAACACGATCCCGGCGCTCCACGGCGTGAGCCTGGAAGCACGCGAGGGCGAGATCGTTACGCTGCTCGGAGCCAACGGCGCGGGCAAGTCCACGACACTTCGCGCGATCTCGCGCCTGCTCAGGG
>JANNRU010000443.1:0-1998 GCA_031401755.1 Acidobacteriota bacterium
GGAACTCTCGCATCTGGTCGATCGCGATGTCCGAGGCTTCCTTGGTCGGTTTGCCGGCCGCGTCTGGAATCTGCGGCTCGAGACCCTTCCGGGTGGACTCGAAGTAGAACGCGGGCATGTTCACGCCAGGCATGAGGTCACCCGGCGCGACGAGCCATGCCTCGAGACCATCCGGTCGGAAACGACGGTGGACCATGCCGAGTTCCGGCGCCATGTTCGTCGCTTCTTGAATCGTCTCGCGGCGCGCGCCCTTCCAGAGGTGGCACTGCTGGCAGGAGAACTTCTCGAACTGCGCCTTGCCCGCCTCGGCGAGCTTCGCGTCGACCGTCGCCACCGGCTGATCGAACGGCGTGTCGATCCCGTCGACGGCGCGGAAGTAGGCGATCAGCGCGGCCCGCTCCTCGTCGGTGAACGGGAAGGTCGGCATGCGGATCTTCAGCCAGGGCCGGATCGTCGACGCTCCCGGGTTTTTCAGGAAATCGATGAGGAAGTCCGTGGTGATCTTCAGGCCCTCGGCGCGCAGGTTCGGCGGCTGGAGCGTGCGGTCCTTGTCGTTCGGCTGCTGACGAAGGATCTCGCCGCCGCGACCTTCGATGGTGTGGCAGCCGACGCAGCCGTACTGGTTCACCAACTCGCGTCCACGCTCGAGCACCGCGTTGCGGCCGACGAACTGCTTCTGCATGTCGGGTGGCGTGCGCAGGTTGCGCTGGCCGTTGAGATACACGGTGAGCGCGTGGATCTCGTCCTTCTCGAGGCCGAACCACGGCATGCGCGCCGCCGAGCGCACGTCCACGTACTGCCGCGGGTTGTGGAGCTTGCCCTCGGTCCATGCCAGCCAGTTCTCCGGCACCGGGCTGTCGCCGAACGCGAGCTCGAACGGCTTCTTCTCGCCGAAGAGCGTCAGTTCCGGTCCGATGCGGCCGTCCTTCTCGTGTCCCTTTATCAGGTGGCAGCCGGAGCAGCCCCACTGAGCCACCAGGAGATTTCCCGCGGTTGCATTCGCCGGATCTTCGAGTCTCTTGATCAGCTCCGCGTTTTCCTTCGGGCGATTGGCCTGACCGTTCGACCAGAGCCACGCCGTCACGTCGCGCGCTTCCGGTTCGGTGAGACGCAGCGACGGCATCGTCGTCGTATCGGCGTGCCAACGCGGGTTGCGGATCCAGTTCCAGATCCAGTCCGCGGAGGCCATTTTCGCGCCCGCCTTCGTGAGCGGCGGAGCGCGGTGGTTGCCCTTCCCTTCGCCCGAGACGTGGCAGCCGTTGCAGCCGACCGTCTCGACGATCTTCTTGCCGTTCGCCGCGTCGCCACCGCCCGGGAACTTCCCGAAGGGCATCGCCGCCGTCGGCGCCGAGTTCTGCCAGAGATACGCCGCAATCTTCGTCGCGGTGTCGCTCTGCTTCTCGGGATGGGTCATCGACTTCACGGTGTCCGCGGGATTCGCCGCACCGACCTGGAATTCGTCGAACACGAACACCGGCATGCGGGTCTCGGGATAGAACGCCTTCGGGTTCTGAATCCAGTCCACCAGCCACTCGCCGGTGACCTTGGATTTGATGCGGGTCAGCTCCGGCGCGACGCGGGCGAGGTTCTCGTAGCCCTTCACCGCGTGGCAGCCGTGACAGCCCTTGTCGATGAAGAGGCCCTTGCCCTTTTCATACACGGGGGCGCTGTCGAGCCACCGCTGCTGCGCGTGGCAGCGCTGGCAGTTCGCCTGCATGAAGTCGCCCTTGAGGAGCGGCCACTCCCACTGGTGGGCGCCATGCTCCGACGCGGGACCGTGAACCTGATCCATGTCGACCACGAACGTGAACGGCTCGGGATCCTGCATCGGCCAGTTCGTCTTGATGCGCGTCGCACGCCCCTGCCCGTCGTGGCAGATCGTGCAGCCCACCTGGTCGACCTGGTGCTTGGTGAAGAGCGGGTCACGTTTCGGGTGGACCGAGTAGACCTTGTCGTAGTCCTTGTACTTCTCGAGGTCGCCGTCGAGCTTCGTGAAGA
>JANNRU010000444.1:0-2019 GCA_031401755.1 Acidobacteriota bacterium
CTTGGCATCCGAGGGAGTCGAAGGCGTGCTCCAGCAGCAGCCACTTGCACACGGTGTTGACGTGGCTGCGCTGCCAACCCTGGGCGTACCAGGTCCAGCCGATCTCGATTCGGCCGATCGGCCGGACGATGTCGTGATAGCGAGTCGTTCCGATGATCTCGCCGCTCGTCAATTCGCGAACCGACCAAGGCAGGAACTCGCCACGGTCGAGTCCGGCAAGGGCTTCGTCGATGTAGCGGTCGGTCTGGTCGGGCTCCGGCACGCTCGCGAACCTCAGACGCCACAGGCCTCCATCGGCCGCAGCGGCCGCCAGGTCGTTGCGGTGTTCTCGCGAGAGCGGCTCCAGTCGCACGCCGCTTCGCTCGAGGGTGACGGGCTTCGGGTGGATCATCGAGATCTCCGTCGATCGGGCTGACGTGGACGGTACCCGAGCTGGAGAATTCTACCAGCGCACCGCGAGAATGGACCGGCTCAACAGTTCCGGATTTGCCTCGCTGGGACCGGACCTGATCGACGACAGCTTACTCGACGAGGTCGCCGTTTCGTGCGGATCACTGACCTTGGCGATGCTATTCTGCCGCCGTGCATTCTACGGTGATCGGTCACGTTGCCCGGGTTTTCGCGGCAGTTCTTCTCGTCGGCTTCGCGGGATGCGCGACGCACTTCAGCCCGAGGACGGTCGGGCAGGAGATTACCCGACAGAGCGGTTCGGTGCCGGCCAAGTCGTTTCACGTTGAAGTGGGGCGGTTATTGATGACGCTTGCGCGCACGGCGATCGCGTCTGGTGACAGGGATAGCCAGTTGCCGCTTGGAGGATTGTCGGCGTTCGAGTTGGCCGTGTTCGAGTTGCCCCAGGCGGGTTCGAGCGGGCTCGATTGGAGCGCGTTGCCCGTTCGCGGCTGGGAGACGGTCGTGCGGGCGAAATCCGGCGCCAATTCAGCCATGGTCGTCGTTCGCCCGGCGGCCGCGCCGGCGATCGCCGATCTCGTACTGATCGTCGGCGGTGAGAAACAGGTACTCTATGGTCGACTTCGAGGGCGATTGGACCCCGATCTTCCTCGGGCGTTGGCCGGCGTCGCCGAGCGCCGCGGGCCTGAGGGGGTCCGGGGAGCGTTGATCGAGGCGACCCGCGAGGCTCGGCCGTCGGACTCCTCCGGTCCCGGTTGGCGGCCCGAATAGAGTCCACCGTGGTCATCCGCGAGTGGCGTTCAACGGTGTCGAAGAATGGAGACCAAGATTGTGGTAGCCGATTCACGACGATTGGGGACGCTCTGGCGCGCGCTGCACGGGAACGCTCGCCGGCGAGCGGGCGGGCCTCTGTCGGGTTGGCGCGAGTTGCTAGCGGGGTCGCTCTGCGCCGCAATCGTCGGCATCCTCGGCATGGTCTACCTCCAGGGAGATGGCCTGGCGAACGGAAGCCGATATCACACCGATCTGACTCAGTCCCCGCACTGGTTCGCCTACCACGGTAACGCCTTCAGCGCGGACGACCTGCTGGTCGAGTATTCGTCCTACAACGAGTCACCGGTCCAAAATGCGATCTACGGGATCGGGTCGCGCTTCGTCGACGTCGTGCTGCTCAACAAGTGGACCGGCATCGCGATCTTCGGCCTGACGGCGGCGCTCTTTTTCGCGTTGGTCTCGTCGATCTCCGGGACGGGCGCCGGTGTCGCGGCATTACTGTTCTTCGTCATCTCCCCACGCTCGGCTTACGAGATAGCCGGTGGGTTTTCGAAGGCCTGGGCCATCGGCGTCGTGCTTATCGCTTCCTACGTCGTCGAGACGCGGCGCTGGTGGATCTTGATCGGACTCATGCCGTTCGCGGCGGTGGCCTATCCGATCGCCGCCGTTCTCGTCGGCGCGATCAGCCTCGTCGGCATCCTGCTTGAGCTACCGCGGGCTGTACCTGAGGCCGTTCGCGGTACGAAATGGCTGGCGAGCGGGAGCGCGCTCGCGATGTTGCCCCTACTCTACAAGTACCTGACGCCCCCGGTGCGGATCGGCGAGATGATCTCGACC
>JANNRU010000445.1:0-2518 GCA_031401755.1 Acidobacteriota bacterium
TCTGGCGATCGTAGAGGCCGCGCAGCAAACGGAGTTCCCCTTCGAGGAGCGAACCCTGCTCGTGCGGTTTGAGGGCCAATCGCCCCTCCCAGATTCCGCGGAATCCGTCGGGATAGTCCGCACGCACGTTGGCCAGCTCGATCTCGGCGCCACAGGTGACCGGAACGAACCCATCAAACGCACAATGAGCGCTGCCGAGGACCTCCCCGTTCCCCAGACGGGCTCGGAGTTGGCGGATCCGAATCTCGTTCCCACGCAATTCGGCATCGAACGATAGTCGCTCGAGTGGCTGGGGATATTCAAGCCAGCGCAGACGCGCATCTTCGGCCCGAAGCGATCCGCTGAGCTCCGGCGCCGCGATCGGTCCGGCAATGCGCGCGTCGACGTTCAAGCTACCGGAGCCGCGAATTTCGGGCCATGGCGCGGCGATCGTGCCCAGCGCGACCGTCCCGTGGATCAAAGCGTCGAGATCGTCGCGTGCGGAATCGTAGTTGATCTTGACGGTAAGATCGGAACCCTCGCCCGTGAGGCGCAATGGCCCCACGGCGATTGCCCCGTCGTCCCAGACCAACGGCACGGCTTCCCGGTTGGCCAAGCGTGCGGTCCCGACCAGCAAACTCACTGTTTCCATCTCGCCGTCGACCGACCAGTTCCACGGCGACTGTGCGAGAAAGCCGGCGAACTCAAAGCGGCCCGACAGGCGCGCCGTCGCCTGCATTCGCGCGCCCGGAAGCAGTTGCGTCGAAAACTCGTTCAAACTGAGCGCCCCGAGAATCGTCGATTCCCCGTTCAGCTCGATGCGGGATTCCAAGTTCCAGTCTCGATCCGGCGAGGTGAAGCTCAGTTCGACGCCTCCGGCCGCGAACAGCGCGGACCCGGCAACTGCCGGAATCGATCGGCCCAACAGCTCCAACGCCTCGCCTTCGATGTCGAGCGCACCATCAATCGACGCGGCACCGATCGTTAGCTTCCCGGCGCCGTGCAGGGTTCCACCGACGGCCAACCCGCGGGATCGAGTGACACCCAACCGATCCAAAAATACGCTGGACTGATCGACGGATAGATCGATGACGTCTCCGCCGGCGATCCAGTCTGCCGAGCCGAGCAAGGCGACTGCCGGCCCGGTCAAGTCGAGCTCGTCGACGTGGACTCGGCTACGATCGAACGTCCAACGTCCGACCAGACGATCGACCTGCTCCCCGGCCAGGACGACATCGACGAGTCGGAAGTTACCCGCGCCGACCAACCCGTCGTCGGTTGTCGACAAGTCGAAGTGGCCTCCGAATCGACCGCCCGTAACCTGGGACAGGTCCAAGAAACCACCGAGCCAAGCCGGACTCACCTCTTCAACTTCCGCATGGAGCTCCTCGATCCGGAACGGCTCGACGCGCAAGCGTGCTCGGGCGGCGATCCGCTCCTTCGCGTCCCGCACGGCGACCTCGTGCAATTGGAGCGTCGGCCCTCGCAGAGTGGCATCCACGACCAGCCGGTCGAATTGGCGCGAGTTCCACTCGCCGTCCGTCAAGTGCATCGTGATCGACAGATCGGGATCGCTGGTGAGCGCGATCGTCGCGCGGAAATCGCCGACGCCCGCAAGCGGACGCCGAACGAGATCGGGAAGATCGATCCCGAGCCGGGTCAACACCGCGGCGACCGCGGCCTGGCTGGCCCGCGCGTCGGTCGTGAATCCCTCAAGCGTAAGCGTCCCCGGCGGTCCGTTGGACCCGAGCGGCAGATCGAGTCGCGCCTCGAGTTGCGAGTCGCCGATCTCTACGGGCGAGGCCTGAATCGAGAGTCGCCCCGGATTGAAGTCAACCGTGCCAGCACCGCTGACCGCGACACCGACCACGCTCGCGTCCTGGCGCGCGACGAACCCGACTTGACCTTCCCAGCTGTCACCCCTCCCGGGCTCACCGGCGAGCGTGACGCCGCCGTCCAGACGCGCACCCAGGGGAACGGAGAACCCGAGCCAATTGAACAGCTCATCCGAACGGATCGCGGACGTCCGCAGGCTCGTCCGTACGCGGGTTCTTCCCTCGTGCCAGACCAACTCCAATGCCCCGGTCGCATGTCCGCCAAGAGCATCGACCTCGAGCTGGGAGAGCTCCAGCCGCCCGCCGCGTAGCTTGGCCACCGCCCACGCCCGCGAGATCGGTAGCCGGTCGATTCGGGCGTCCGCCGCACGAAAGGTCCCACGCAACGTCAAGGGCTCCGGCCCCTGGTCGAACGAGAAACTCCCCTCCAGGCTACCGGCAACTGACGGAAACGACGGTTCCAGGTAGCCGTGGAGGGCGTCGAGGCTCAGTGTCGCTGTACCGCCACCCTCGACGTGCAGCCCGTCCCTCCAGGTCACCACCGCATCGCCATCGACGTCGACGCCGGGGCCATGAGCGACCAACGCACGCAACCGCAGGCCCTCGGGACTGGCACGGAAACCGGTCCGTACCTGAAGCGGCAATGGCTCGACGATCGAAGTGTGGACCGCCAAAACCGGGTCGAAGAGGTGCGCGAGGCGAAT
>JANNRU010000446.1:0-3009 GCA_031401755.1 Acidobacteriota bacterium
TGCGCTCCTGGTCGGGCTCGCCGGGATGTGGGCCGCGGGCCGCGCCAGCGATCGGGGTGTCGCCGCTCCCCGGATATTCCTTCTCGGCGCGCTGGCGCAGGCGCCGTTCCTGCTGGCCCTGTCGGTGCTCGGTGGCGGATGGCTGCTGCCTGCCGCGATGGGCGTGGCGTTCTTCCATTTCTTGACCCAACCGCCTGGAAACTTGATGGTCTCCGACTTCACGCCGCCGCATCTGCGCGGGCTGGGGTACGGACTTTTCTTCTTCTTGTCGTTCGGTGTCGGTTCGATCGGCGCGATTCTGGGCGGATGGGTCAGCGATCGCGCGGGATTGGCTTCGATCTTCGCCGCGTTCGCCGTACTGCTCGTGCCGACCATCGTCGCCGTGGCCTGGCTCTCGCTGTCGCGCCGCGGGCCGGCAGATGCGCCGGGAGCTACAGGCTGAGCGCGCCGGATTCCGGTCGCAGCGTGCGCGATTCGTTCAGGTGGACGTAGGTTTCGATCGCGCGCCGATCGGTCGTACCCGAAAACTTTTGGAACTCGACCCCGATCCCGGGCACGCGCGGCCGCGCATCGCTCGAGTCCGTCGGAACGGATCGCACGACCCTTCCGACCACGTGGATCCGCGTCGACTGTCCCGGGAGCGGAAAGGTGAACGCACAGCGCATACCGATGTCGATCAAGGCCGACGTCTGCACGAAGATGCCGCTCGGCGACAGGTCGCGACTCCAGCCGACGAGCAACGGATCGGCGCCGTCGAAGTAGACGGGAACGGCGACCGGCACCCGCGGTCGTCGCAGATAGCACCAGACGCGATTGCGTCCCATCGCCCGGGCCTCTTCCAGGGCGTCCGCCGCCCGGTCGAGCAGGTCCGCAGCGCGCTCGGTATCCGCGGGATAAGACGCGGCACCGACGCTGACCGTGACCCGTGGCACGGGCCCCTCGGCCGGGTCGCCAAAGAAACGGTGACGCTCCACCGCGGAACGCACACGCGCCGCTGTGTGGCGGGCCTCGCCGCGGCTCGCCGCCGGCAAGATCGCGGCGAAGTCGTCGTTTCCGAGGCGCGCGGCGCGGCCCGCCGGCGGGAGCGCGCCGACAAGAAGTCGCGAGACCTCTTGCAAGACTCGATCGCCGTCCGCCCGACCGCGCTCGTCATTGACCTCACGCAGGTGATCGATGTCGACGAGGATGACGGCCAGTGGAAGCGTGGATTCGCAGGACGCGGCGAACTCCGCGCCGACCTCGTTTTCGAACCACGCGGCCCCCGGCAATCCGGTCAGCAGGTCGAGGTCCTGCGCCAGTGCACGTTCACGTTGTGGGGCGGGCAACACGCGCAGGACGCGCACGAGCACGCGCTCCCCCGGGCCGGCAAGACGCTCGATTTCCGACTCGATGCCGATCCTTCGTCCATCGCGACACCGCAGGACGAACTCGCACGCGGCGGCCGGCAGCTCCGCCGGGATCTCGCCCTCGTAGAATGGGCCCCCAGGATGGCCGCCCATGGAATTGTCGCGCCCGACGACTTCGACCGACGGCCAGCCAGTCAGGGACTCCAGGCCTTCATCGAAGCCGAGAAGCGTGCCTTGACGATCGACGATCCAGGCACCGAGCGGTGAACGGGGTGATCCAAGTGCGTCGCTGTCTAACATTTATTGTCCCTCGCCGCGGCGAATCTAGGTTCCTGCCCTATTGAGGGCAAGGCAGACTCACGCCGGGCGGGAGACGGACTCCGGGCGATCCCGCAGGAGGATCCAGACCGCTGCCGGCAGCGCGGTGAAGCTGGCGATCATCGACAGGACGAACGCACACGATGCGACGATGCCGAATTGGCGCATCGGCGGAAGGTCGGAGAGCGCCAAGGCCAGGAATCCCCCGGCATTGATCAGGGTGGCGAAGACGATCGCGCGCCCGGCGACGAGCAAGGCGTGGTGGAGTGCCCGCTCCGTCGAGCCTCCGGCACGGGCCTCTTGAAAGTGATGGAAGAAATGGATCTGGTCGTTCTCCGAAGCCCCCAGCACCGTCGAGGCGATCAGGATCGTGGCCACGTTGAGCGGGATCGAGGCGAGCCGCATGATCAGGAACATGACTAGGATCGCGACCACGGAAGGGATCATGGCCAGGATCCGCGCCGCTCCGCTCCGAAAGACGACGAGGAAGGCAAAGAAGATGATCCCGGCGGTCAAGACGAAGCTTTCGACCAGAGTGGGCACGAGATACTGGGCGATCCTGGCCTCGATCAACCCCCGACCCACCACACGGAGGGAACTCCCTTCGAGCGCGGGAACCTCGCGGAGCGCGTCCTGCCACGACGATTCGATCAGCCGACGCAGATCAGCGCGCCCGGGGTCGTCGGAACCGTGGGTGACGACCGTGACTCGCGCGTCGGCCAGCGTCCGAAGGTCGACGAAGCCCCGCAGCCGCGAGTCGCTGAGCAGGAGTTGCTCGAGATCGGCGGCGAGCTTGGGCCACGCGTCCGCCTCTTCCGGCAGGCGGTCCCCGCCCCCTCCGATGTAGCGCTTGTAGCGCAGGACGGTCGTCGGCCCGGTCGCCGAGTCGATGCGTGGGTCCCGCTCCAGTTGCCGCGTGAAGACCGCGATGCCGCGCAACACTTCGGGGTCGAGGACGGTCCGTCGCGGCACGGAGATCCAGGCCTCGACCACGGTCAGTCCCGACACTTGCGACTCGAATCGCCGCGTGTCGCGATGGATCGCGCTGTCCGGGTCGACGTAGTCCAGCGCATCGGTCTGGAGCGCCATCGGCGCGAGGAGCCCCGGAAAGCCGGCCAGGGCCACCGCACCCGCGGCGCACAGGACGAATGTGACGATGACGAGCGGCCACCGATATCTATAGGAAAAGAGCGGCAATCCATCGATCAGCCGATCGAGGTAACGACCGCTGCGCGTGGGCCGTTGCCGTGTTGGCGTGGCCAAACTCTTCTGCAACGCCGGATACAGGCTGAAGATCACGACCCAGGTCACGAGCAGACCTAGCGCGACCCACAGCCCCATCTCG
>JANNRU010000447.1:0-1801 GCA_031401755.1 Acidobacteriota bacterium
GATCCGCCCAGCCCAGCGCCGCAGCCTTGACGATCTTGCCGGTGAGCCACGCGATTACCCCGCCCAGCGCGAGCACGCCCAGGAACAGGCCGAGATAGGCGATCAGCCGCCGGACTTCGATCGGACCGAACAGGTCGGCAAGCCAATGCGCTCCGGCGTCGTGGAACCGCGAGGCCACGAAGTAGGCCACCACCGCGCTGACCAGTCCGACGGCGATCCGCGCCAAGCCGCGCCAAGCGCCGAAGAACCCGAAGGCCAGGGCCAATGCCACGACCACAATGTCGAATCCGCTCATTGCCGCCCTCTCCACAAACGAGTCATGCGAGTCGCTCCCAGGCGCCGGAAGGCGCGTCGTTTTCGAGCCAGTCGCGCGTCATGTCGCACCACAGCGCGAGCCCGGCCCACGATCCGAGCCGAGCATAGCGACGCTCGATCGTGCGATCGCTCACGCGGCGGCCATCATGATAGACTCGTCCGAACTTTCCGCGAAGCCAACTGTCGAGCCCCGGGCCAGCCGGCCGCCCGTAGAATCGCAGCAGGTTCTCGGCGACGTTCGGCCCCACACCGGGCAATCGCATCAATATCACGTCGCAACTCGGTCGCCGGTCGCGGATCCGCCTGCCAGGACTCCGGGTCGGTCACTCCGGTGACGATGTTGGAGACGAGCCGCGTGACGTACGGTGCCCGGTAACCCAGTCGCGCAGATCGGCGGAACTCTGCCTCGGTCACATCACGAAGCGCGAACGCGGAGGGAAAGGCCCGGCGCGTACCTTCCGCCGCCGGTCCCCAGGCGGTGACGGCCGCGGTCATGCGCATGGTCAGCGACCAGCAGCAGTTCGTGGTCAGTACTAGCTTCAGCAGGTCTTCGAACGCCGTCGCGCCCCGCAACAAACGCCCGGCACCCCAAGCCGCGATCCAAGCGAACTCGGGATCCGCGCGGACCGCCCGATAGAACGGCTCAAGGTCGGCGTCCAGGTTGAGCACGCGGCGTGCCGCGCAAACGAGCGCCTGCCGCTCGACCGACGAAGGTGTACCGGGGGACTCGATCGTGACCCTGGCGCTTTCCCCCTCCAAGCGCAGCGGCAGAGCTCGCCCGTCACTAACCTCGACGACCGTTTCGACTTGATGCCCCTCCTCGGAGACCACGAACGGCTCCAATCGGCACCAGCCGTGGCTCAGTACGGTGCGTCGGAAACGGAACGCCGCCGGCGTCGGAAGATCGATGCGCACGGCTGCCCGCCGGCCTAAGGCGTTGAAGTTGCCGCGACTCTGAGTCGCTGGTCCTCGATCGCCAAGAGCATGCTCGAGCTGATGTCCCCGGTGGGATAGCTCCCCGAAAAACAGGCGGTGCACATTTCGCGGATCGCCGCGGCGTCCTCGCGGACCGCGTCGAGCAGATCGTCGAGCGTCTGAAAGATCACTGCGTCCGCGCCGATCTGCCGGGCGACCTCGACATCGTCGCGGTCGCGCGCGATGAATTCGCTGCGCGTGCTCATATCGATGCCGTAGACGCACGGATGGACGATCGGCGGCGCGGTCGAGGCGAACAGCACACGCCGCGCCCCGGCAGCCCGCGCCAGTTGCACGATTTGTCGGCTGGTCGTGCCGCGGACGATCGAGTCATCGACGATCAAGATGTCCTTGTCGCGAAATTCTTCATCGATCGTATTCAGTTTCTGCCGCACCGAACGGCGGCGCTCACCGTCATTGGGCATGATGAAAGTCCGGCCCACGTAACGGTTCTTGACCAGTCCCTCGCGGTAGGGAAGCCCCAGCCGTTGCGCCAAGGCCAGGGCGGCCG
>JANNRU010000448.1:0-2817 GCA_031401755.1 Acidobacteriota bacterium
GGTGTTCCGCGACTCCCTCCCCCCGTACTCCCGCAGCGACGTCGCCTTCCTCGGCCGAGGCGTGCTTGCCTACACGGCGTGGGAGGGAGGGCCCCAGAGCGAGGTGCGCGTCGTGCGGGCGCCGTGATGACGCGCAGAATACCGACGGTCTATCTGACCTTCTTGAGGATCTGCAGGATTCCGTCCGTTCTCATGAGCGCTTCGATCTCGACGACCGTCCGCGGCAGGCCGGCCGATAAGACCTCGTGCCCGCCTTCGGTGATCGCCACGGTGTCTTCGATGCGGATCCCGATCTGCTCGCCGAGCCTGAACAGTTGAATGTCGCACGCGAATACGAACCCCGGCTGCAGCACCTCTTCAGCACCCGCGAACGTGCCCATCACGTCGTGCGTCGCCAGGCCGATGGAGTGGTTATAGCCGCCGAGGCGGACGATGCCGCGGAAGTCCTGCGCGAAGCGATCAAGACCCTTCGCCTTGAGGAATGCATCCACTTTCAGGCCGACTTCCTTCAATGTGGTGCCCGGGCGATAGTTCTCGAGGGCCACGCCGTGCACGGCGAGGGCGACTTCGTAGAGCTCTTTCTGTCGCGGTGAAAACCTGCCCGACGCCGGGAACGTTGTCGAGATGTCCACGTGGTAGTTGTCGTAGTCGGGTGCGGCATCGAGGATGACAAAGTCGCCGTCATTCAGCACGCGGTCGTGCTCGTGATAGTGCCCATACGCATGGTTCTTGCCCGACATGATGATGGTGCTGTAGGCGAGGTCTTGAGCGCCCGCCTTCATCGTTTCGAAGCTGAACACCGCGGCCAGCGCCTTCTCGGAGACACCCACGCGGGTGGATGCGATGAGGGCTTTGTGGCCAAGAACCCCGATGCGGGCCACCTCACGCATGATCGCGAGTTCGGCCGGCGACTTGTATTTGCGGAGGTTCCACACAGCCTGGGAACTGTCGCGCACGTCGGCCTGCGGGAATCGCTCGCGCAGCTGTTTCACGAACTGAAGTTCGCGGGTGAGCCGTCCGTCCCAGGGGTCCAGCGTCATCGACTTCTGAAGCGCGTTGAACTTCTCGTTGCTGTTCTCCCGGCCCAGTTCCTCCGGCTTGAACATGGTGTAGATCACGCGGTTGCGGTTCACGAAACCGGTGAGCTGCGCGCCAAACTGCTCAGCGGCAAGCACGCGTTCGATGCCGGAATAGTCGCTCGGCTTGCGGATGAGCTCGAGCGGAATCGCGTAGCTGTCAGCCGTGGCTTCGTCCATTGTGAAAAACAGCACGCTCTCTTTGCGGAGGCCATCGACCACGAGGACGGCGTCGTGAAGCTCGAGGCCGGTCAGGTAGAAGAAGTCGTGTCCCTGCCGGAAGTCGCTGTCGTTCGCGGGCGTCTTGGCGCCCAGAATGACCGCGGCGCCGTCACCGATCTTCTCCATCAGCCGGCTGCGGCGGGCCGCGAACTCTGTCTTGTTGAAGGCGTCTGCCGGGAATGTCGGGGTCACACTCAGCGCAATAACAACCAGCGCACCGCTCAGGACTGCTCGTAGGGTCATGTGCGAATGATAGCCGCCCATTTCTCCGACCGGCGGCTGTGCTAGCGCCTGCGATGCCCGGTGCGGCCGAACTCACCCAGGATCTCGCTTCGGCGGCAGTCTCCGCCTCTCCTTGGTGCTTGGGTGAGCCACATTGACGAGACGGCCCACGCTGGCCTAGCCTACGGGGCTTGATTGACGGTCTCCGCCAATGGCATGGAGGTCATGTTTGTTCTTGAGAAACTGCGCTCCTCTCCTCCTCCTTTGCTTCGCAAGCCTGGTCCACGGCCAGACTCCCAGCCCAGGAACCTTGACCGTTCAGGTGCGCGGCGATGGAAAGCCCCTTGTCGGCGCGGCCGTGCGGGCGGGGGCGCAGAAGGCGGCAACCGACCCGGCAGGCCAAGTGACGCTTCCGCTCGCGGCAGGCGACTACGACATCACGGTTGAAGCCGATGGATTCGTACCCGCGGTGGCCCAGGCAACGGTGATCGCGGGGGCGGCGACCAGCCTGATCGTCGACCTGAAGGCGCTCGAGGAAGAGATCTTCGTTTCCTCCGCGCGCAGCGCGACCCGGCTCGAAGACCAGCCTCTGCGCGTTGAGGTGATTGATCGAGAGGAGATCGAAGAGAAGGCGCTGATGACGCCGGGGAGCGTTGCGATGCTGCTCGGCGAGACCACGGGTCTGCGGGTCCAGGTCACGGCCCCGTCGATGGGGGCTTCTAATGTGAGGATCCAGGGCCTGCGCGGTCACTACTCTCAGCTTCTGGCGGATGGCCTGCCGCTCTACGGCGCCCAGGGTGATTCGTACAGCCTGCTCCAGGTGCCGCCGCTCGATCTGGGCCAGGTCGAAGTGATCAAGGGCGTGGCCTCGGCGCTGTATGGAACATCGGCCATCGGCGGAGTGGTGAATCTGGTCTCTCGCCGGCCGCGAGAGCGTCAAAACGAGATCCTCCTGAATGCCACCACCCTCGCCGGCCTGGATGCCACGGGTTGGGTGGCGCGTCCTTCCGCCTGGTCGTGGTCGGCGATCGGCGGCTACCACGCTCAGGTGAGGAAGGACATCGATGGCGATGGCTGGACCGACGTCGCCGGCTACGACCGCGGCATGCTGCGGCCTCGCGTGACCTTTGACAATGATCGCGGAACGTCCAACCTCATCACCGCCGGCTTGACCGCCGAGGATCGCGAAGGGGGGACGAGCGCAGGGCGGACCGCGCCGGATGGGCGGCCCTTCGCCGAGAGGTTGAGCACGCGCCACGCCGATGCGGGTTCGGTGGCAAAGTGGTTTGTCGGACGG
>JANNRU010000449.1:0-2120 GCA_031401755.1 Acidobacteriota bacterium
CCGATGAACGCGGTGAAACCACCAGTTCGATCCTGCAACTCGCGCAAGCGGAGCAGGTGTTCGATGCGGTCCTCCAACGTTTCGACGTGTCCGAACATCAAGGTCGCCGTGGAGCGCAGTCCCTGGCGGTGAACCTCTTCCATGACCTCGAGCCACTCGTCGGCCGAGCACTTGTTGCGCGCCAGCTGGCCACGGACGCGGTCGACGAGAATTTCGGCCCCACCGCCGGGAAGCGAATCGAGGCCGGCGGCAACCAGGCGGCGGATCGTCTCGTTCAGCGAGAGTCGCGAGGCTTTTCGAATGTGCACGACTTCCGGGGGCGAAAGCGCGTGTAGCCAAAGATCGGGAAAGCTCTGCTTGAGCCGGCGGAACAAGTCTTCGTAATAGTCGATCTTTAGCTCAGGGTTGTGGCCGCCCTGGAGCAAGATCTGCTTTCCGCCCAAGCCGTAGGTCTCGCGGATTTTGCTCTCGATCTCTTCGGCCGACAGGACGTAGCCTTCGTCGTGGTGTGGGGCGCGGTAGAAAGCGCAAAAGCTGCAAAACGCGTTACAAACATTGGTGTAGTTGACGTTGCGATCGATGATGTAAGTCACGATCCGTTCGGGATGCTTGCGGCGTCTGGCCAGATCGGCCAGGGCGCCCAGATGGGTCATCCGCTCGTCACGCAACAGGATCAAACCCTGCTCCGGGGTCAACCTGCGGCCATCCATGGCGGCTTCGCCGGCGGCGTCTAGATCGGGGTGTCGCTTCGAAGTCATCAGATTCATTCTCCCGCGGCGCTCCGCGCGGCGGTCTCGTGACACTCGGTCCAACGTGTCAACGCGAGTCGGCGGTCGGGAACTCGGTCGATCAGTCCGATGCGCAGCGCGGCGCGCAGGAACAATTCGAGTCCGGAGAGCTCCGCCGAGCCGAGGCGATACAGGATATGCTTCCGCAGGTAGCGCGTCGCGAGCTCGGGGTCGCACCGGCCATTCCAGCTGTAGGTCGCGGCGATCTCTTCGATTCGCGCAGACCCCGCCCGCCTGGAGTCGTGAAACCACAGGTATCGCTCGCGGTCGATTACACCGGATCGGGCGACCCACAGCGCCCAGACGAACGGCAGCCCGGTGGCCTGCGTCCAGGTCTCGCCCAGATCCAGAATCTGCACGCCGTCAGGAACCGTCTCGAACAGCGCCTTGTCGCCGATGCGCACCACGGCGTCGAAGTCGGCGAGGGCCTCCGCCAGCGCCAGCGGGCCGGGAGCGAACTTGGGCGCGCCTCCCCAGACTTCGGCGAATAGGATCTGGGTCAGCGCGTTCGACGTGCGCGACTCAGGATCGAGGGCTACCTTGCGCACGCGTTCGACCGGAACCCTAGTCAACAAGCGGACTGACAGCGCGGGGCCGCGGGTGACGATTCCCAACCCGGGCACGATCTCGACGTCGGGTGAGCGCGCCAGCTCGACCGCCGGCAGCAGAGCGACATCGAGGGAACCGGCCAGGAAGCTCTCGGCCAGTGCCGATGGGACGAGTTGCCGTAACTCGATCCGTTCAGCCCCGAGGCCGTGTTGGAGACCCCACACGAGGGGCCGCGCGTTCAGGAAATCGACGGAGCCGACCTGCAGGCGTTCGCTCATGTGCGCCGCCTCAAGCCGCCGCGGGAGCGTCGAATCGTTGCAATACGCCGTAGAGCGAGTCGCGTTGGACGGGAACCCGTCCGGCCTCGCGGATCAAGCGCATCAACTCGTCCATGGTCAAACCGACCGGAGTTTTGGCGCCGGCCATGTGAACAATCCGTTCCTCCACGACCGTGCCATCGATGCAGTCGGCTCCCATGTTCAGCGCGGTTTGCGCGATCCGTGGGGTGAGCATGATCCAATAGGCCTTGATGTGTTCGAAGTTGTCGAGCATCAATCGGGAAACGGCGACGGTCATCAAATCGTCGAAGCCTGTCGGCCCGGGCAGGTGTGACAGCTCCGTGTTGTCGGGGTGGAATGCGAGCGGGATGAAGCACATGAAGCCGCCGGTCTACCCATCGCGCGCACCGTGTTCGACATGAGCTCGCCGCAGTTCCTGGTGGCGCGCCCGCGCACCTCGGATCGCGAAGTCACCAGCTACGTCACGGTCATGAAGGGCTGCGAC
>JANNRU010000450.1:0-4750 GCA_031401755.1 Acidobacteriota bacterium
CCAGGAGGCCGCTCGCCCGACGATCCGCAACGATGCGCGCGGGCCGAGCTCGACCGTGCCGTTTCCCTCGAGACCGAACGAACGAAACTCGTCGGCGGCGATGCGGCCACTCTCATCTTCCCAACTCGCGCCGACGCGGAAATCGCCGCGCGAGACTCGAGCGCCGATCGACGCGTTACCGCGATAATCGTCGGCGTTGCCGGCCGCAAGCGCCGCGTCCCAGCTCACGCCTTCGAGTCGGGCCTTTCTCGTGATGAGGTTGATCGCGCCGGCGAGCCCTGTCGAACCGTAAAATGACGATAGCGGCCCGCGGACCACCTCGACGCGCTCGATCTGGGACAAGCTCAAGGCGCTCAGATCGACCGCCCCACCGACCGAATCGGTCGGGTCATTGATCGGGATGCCGTCGACCAGCACGAGCGTGAAGTTTGGATCGCCGCCGCGAATCTGCGCCGTCGCGCCGGAGCCGCGGGAGCCACCGGAGGTCAGGTCGAGCCCGCTGAAAACACGAACCAATTCAGAAACCGAGCCAACGCCGAGCGCTTCGATCTCGTCGCGCTCGATGACCGAAACGGCAGCGGTGGCGCGATCGATCGGGCGCGCCGCGACCGACGCCGTTTCGTAGACCTCGAGGCGATCTTCAGGGTCGTCACCGGCCGATTGCGCGACGACGCCGACCGAGGCCAGCGCGAAGACGATCACGGGCACGACCCGCGTCGCGGTCAGGTGGCGGCGAGCGGGATGGAACATCGCGGCGACGGTAGCCGCCGGGTCCCAGGGTGTCAAGCAAAACCTCGTCGATCGAGCCTAGAATGGCCTCCGCACGAGGGACTAGGCCATGACGACCCAGCGCGCTTCCATCGCCGATCTCGTCTTCGGATTCCTGTTCGTCCTCTCCGCAGCTCTCCAGTACAACGACCCCGATCCCCTGCCGTGGGCCGGCATCTATCTGGCGGCCGCCGTGGCTTGCTTCGCGGCACGGCGTTCCGTCTGGCGCCGGCCGCTAGCGCTCGCCGTCGCCGTCGTTGCGTTGATCTGGGCCGGGACCTACCTGTCGAACGTTCTGCCGGTGTTCCGGTTCAACGATCTGTTCCGCACGATGAAGGCCGAAAACCCGGCGATCGAGGAGAGTCGTGAGATGCTCGGTCTGATGATCGTCGCCGGTTGGATGGCCGGGATCTTCTTCCGCGGCCCGCGGGCTCCGCCGAGGGTTAGACCTCCAGACCGATCGCCCGCATCAACTCGAGCGCATTACCGCGCTCGACGACGCCGGGCCGCAGCCGGTAGTCGAATCGGATTCGCCCCTCGTCGATCCGGTCTTCGAAATGAACGTTGCGCGCGATCGGCGCCAACTCGTCGACGATCCGTGCCAGCGCGAGGTCATGGGTCGTCACCAGCCCGATGCCACCGCGGTCGAGCAGACTGCGCAACACCGCGGCAGCACCGAGCCGCCGATCGTGCGAGTTCGTGCCGGCGAGGATCTCGTCGAGCAGGAACAAGAGCGGCCGATCCGGCGAGCCCAGGGCGACGATTTGCCGCAGACGTAGAATCTCGGCGTAGAAACGCGACGTTCCCTCCTGAAGCGAGTCCTGCACCCGTAGGCAGGCTCCGAGCGCGAGCGGCGAGAGCTTGAACGCCCGAGCTCGGACCGGGGCACCCGCCTGCGCCAGCGCGACATTGACGCCGATTGCGCGCAGCAGAGTGCTCTTCCCGGACATGTTCGAACCACTGACCACCAGCAAGCGAGTCGTCGCCTCCAAGGTGACATCGTTGCGGACGGCTCGGTCGGATTCGATCAGCGGGTGCGCCAGACCGTCGGCTGACAGGAGCGGCCCGCGATCGACGAGTTCCGGGAACAGATCCTCGCGATTCTCGTCGGCATAGGCCGCGAGCGACACGAGTGCCTCGACCTCGCCCACCGCTTCGAGCCAGCAGGCGACGAGCGGGCCTGACGCCGAACGCCAGCGTTCCATGGCCAACGCAAGCTGCGAGCCGGCGAGCGTCAGCGCGGCAAACGGCGCGAAGAGCATGTTGCTGCGGGACTCGTGGATCTCGACGAGGCGCGCCAGCGCACGGATGCGGATCGACGGCGCAGCACCCGCCCCATCGAGCGCTTTTCGTAAAGCGGACAGGCGCGGCGAGTCGAAGCGCTCGCGCTCGATCCGCGCGAGCATCCCCGCGAGCAATTCGAGCTGGTGTTCGGGTCGCGCGATCTCTCGGGTCACACGCAGCACCCGATCGCGCAACACGAGCGCGACAATGAGGCTCGCAGTCGCGGAGACGAGAAACAACGGGCGGCCCAGCGGGAGCGTGGCCCAGAGAGCCAAGGCGACCAGGTTGATCGTCCCGAGGGCCCCAAGAACCCACGGAGCGGAGCCGGAAAATCGAACGACGGGGGCGACGGCCCACGCGCGGAGGGCTTCCGGATCCACGAGTGAGCCGCTCTCGTCGCCCAGGACTGCAAGATCCTCCCGCAGGTCGGGCCGCCCGGCGAGCTCACCGATCGCCGTATGGCGAGCGCGGATCTCGGCCGGATCCGCGGGGTGGCACAGCCACGCGGCGAGTGTCCGTTCACCGACGCGGGTTCGCGCAAGGTTGACGCGCTCGAACAGCGACCCGCGGCCGAACAGGTCGAGGTCTGCGCCATAGGGATGCGCCGACTCGACCCACGCCTCACCCGTCGATCCGCGGCCGATCCAGCCTCCCTCGTGGCGGGCCACCGCGAGGTCCCAGCAGGCGGCCGCGCGTTCGGCGCGGCGACGCGCACGGATCACCCGATCGTGGACGACCACAGCGAGGCCGAAGGCGGTCGCGGGCAGGGCTAGCCAGGCCAAGGGCAGAGCGCGCGTGACCAGGACGGGCCAGAGCAAGGCCAGGCCGGCGAGCGCGATGCACAGGCGCGACCACGAAAGCGCACGTTCGTGGGCCGCCCACTCCGCGGCGTCCGCCAAGCGTGCGTCGCGCCGCAGGCGATACTCGCTCAACGGGTGCCGAGGGGCGGCGCGGTGCCGGCGGCCGAGATCGCGCTCAATCTTTGCGTTGAAGATCTCGGAGGTGGGCGACGACCGCCGCGATTCGCTCACGAACCTGGCGCTCCTGGTCGACGTCCGTGCCCAACTCTTGGAATCCGAGGCCCCATATGGGCATCTGGCCGCCGCCGTGCGCCCGCGCCGGCTCGCGGCCGTCGATCGCGCGCGTCACCCGATTGAGCGGGAACTCCTGGTTGTTACTTCGCGACAGGATCGTGAGGTCAGGAACGCGCACCCGGAGAACCGACGCGGTGGGGCCGTCCCCTCGACCTCGCTCACCGTGGCAATTGGCGCAGTAGGTCGCATAGAGCCGAGCGCCCGCAGTCGGCGCGCTGGGTCGGGGCTCATCCGAAGCCGGCGTGGCGCGCCCACCGCCGAGGAGCCCCGCAGAGACTAGGAGGCCCATGATCGTTGTCAGACGACGACGGGACGGATCGGCACTCATAGCGACCGGTTATACCCCCCCCGCGCCGTCAGGGTCAAGGGGTGCCCGGCCCCCCGAATGCGGGCCGCCCTCAGCGCAGCGAAAACAGCACCAGGAGGAGGAGCAGCAGTGCCGCCGCGTCCCACAGGGTCTGAGGGAGGCGCCTCGCTGAGTCCGAGGAGTACCCGATTCGAGTGGCCATCGACCGGTACAACGCGCGGGGGAGGCCGCTGGTTGCAACTTTTTCCGGACCCCAGCGCTCCAAGCGGAAGAGCTGCATGGCCGGTAGAATGCTGGGCCGACGCCATCACAGACCGCGGCCCGTGGGACGCGGATAGAGGGAGACAGCAAGATGAAATCGACACTTTGCCTGCTGGGAATCGTTACCCTGACGGCCAATCTAGCCCTGGCGAGCGATCCTCCGCAGGCCTCAACGAAGAAAGGGGACCCGGCCATCGCACAGATCGACCAGCAAATTGCCACCGCGAAAGTGGACAAGACCAACCCCAAGTGGCGAACCCAGATCAAGAAGCCTGAAAAGGTCACGTTTGATGCGGGGAAGAAGTACGTCGCACTGATGCAAACCAACAAGGGCCCGATCAAGATCCGGCTAATGCCCGACGTCGCCCCGATGCATGTCACGAGTTTCATTTACCTGTCGCGCCTCGGTTTCTACGATGGACTCGCCTTCCACCGCGTGATCCCCGGTTTCATGGCCCAGGGCGGCTGCCCGTTGGGGACAGGCACCGGCAGCCCGGGCTACGAGTACGAGGGAGAGTTCTCACCGACCGTGAAGCACAGCAAGCCCGGCCTGTTGTCGATGGCCAATCGCGGACCGAACACCGACGGTAGCCAGTTCTTCCTGACCTTCGTCCCGACGCCTCACCTCGATGGGAAGCACACCATCTACGGCGAAATCGTCGAGGGAATGGACACGATGAAAAAGCTCGAAGCCGCCGGTTCGGCGCGCGGTGAAACCAGCGAGCCGGTCAAGATCGACAAGGTGACGATCGAGGTCGGTTGATTCGTCCGAGGCTCCGGCCCGCGGGTCGCCCCGCGGGCCACTCTCCACGGCGTCAGTGCGGATCAGCTTCGTACGCCTGGCGCAGTTCGACCGGCGGCACCCGCCGCGCGCGGATCCGCAAGTTGAGCATCTCGACGAAGATCGAGAATCCCATCGCGAAGTAAATGTACCCCTTCGAAATGTGCTGACCGAGGCCGTCGGCGACCAGGGTCATTCCGATCAGCAACAGGAAACTCAGCGCGAGCATCTTGACCGTCGGATGCCGCTCGACGA
>JANNRU010000451.1:0-2065 GCA_031401755.1 Acidobacteriota bacterium
GGCGACGCTCGGCGGCATGGGACTCACCGGTCATCTGCTGGAGGTCACGTTCCGCATGGAGCGGGTTCCGTCGCGCTGGATCTGGCAACGCGTCGTTCGCGTCGACTCCTACGAGCGGCTCGTCGAGGAATTGCGCAACTGTTCGCAAGATTGGCCATTCACCGTGGCCTGGAGCGATCTGCTGGCCCGCGGCGCCAAGCGGGGAAGAGGCATCCTGATCCTCGGGCGCTGGGCCGAACCGAATGAGGCGCCCGATCGGCCGCCTGCCGCCCGTCGTCGGTTCGAGTTGCCGTTCGACCTTCCTGGGTTCGCCCTGAATCCGCTGGCCGTGTCGTGGTTCAACCGAGTTCATTTTTTTCGCAACAAAGGCTCGGAAGGGCCGGTCGATCCGGCGGCCTTCTTTTACCCGCTCGACGCCGTTCGCGGTTGGAATCGCGCCTACGGAACTCGCGGGTTCACCCAGTACCAGTTCGTCGTCCCGCGCCAGGGTGGTGATGCTGCGGCAAAGCGGCTCGTCGACCTGGCGGTCGACGCCGGTGGCACCCCCTACCTGACGGTGATCAAGGACTTCGGATCGGAAGGTCCGGGGTTGCTCTCGTTCCCACGTCCCGGATTGACCGTGGCACTGGATCTTCCGTGGCGCGGTGCGGCGACCCAGACTCTGGTCGACCGGTTGAATGAGGCGTTGATCGACGTCGGCGGCCGGATCTACCTGGCCAAAGACGCCCACTCGCGGGCGGAGCACTTCCGCGCGATGGAACCGCGACTTCCGGAATGGAATCGAGTACGACGCCTGTGGGACCCGGAAGCGCGATTGCAAAGCGCACTGGGGCGCCGCCTGCTCGAGTCGGTGACATGAAAGCCGTGATGCTCGGCGCGACCCGCGGCATGGGGCGAGCGGTCGCGAGGGAGATCGCCCGACGCGGCGACACGTTGTTCCTCCTCGGGCGCGACTCCGCGGATCTCGCCGCGTCGGCGCGCGACCTCGAGTTACGAGGCGCTGCGGGGCCCGTGCACACGGCGATCGCCGATCTTCTCGACCCCGCCGGCTTCGTCGGAGCTCTCGACGCGGCCGATGACGCTCTGGGCGGTTTCGACACGGCGATCGTCAGCGCGGCGTTGTTCGACCTTCAGGATCGGCTCGAGGTCGATCGGCAAGCGACGGCTCGGCTGCTCGCCGCGAACTTCTCCGGGACGATTCTCTTCGCCGAAGAGGTTCGGGTTCGTCTGCTGGACCGCGGGGGCGGACGACTCTGTGTCTTCGGCTCGGTGGCTGGCGATCGGGCCCGCAAGCCCGTCGTCCTCTATGGGGCGAGCAAGGCCGGACTCGCCTATTACCTCGACGGACTCGACCTGCGATTCCGCGATTCCGGGCTTCGCGTGTTGACCGTCAAGCCGGGCTTCGTTCGCACTTCGATGACGGCGGGACTTCCCGTCCCGCCGTTCGCCGGCGAACCCGAAGCCGTCGCGCGCACGGTCCTTCGCGCGCTCGACCGCGGTTCACGCCAGGTCTACGCGCCTGCGGCTTGGGGCCTGATCATGGCCGTCATACGCAGACTTCCACGCGCGATATTACGGCGCGTCGGTTTTTGACCCGGGAACCGGACCATGATCTTCGCACTGGCCCGTCTCGCCCGACTCCACCATTGGGTCAAAAATGTCTTCGTGCTCGTTCCATTGCCATTCGCCATGGTCGCGGGCGCACGAATCGACCTGCCCTCGTTCCTGCTCGGCCTCTTGGGATTCTCGCTCGTCTCCTCGGCGGTCTACGTGGTCAACGACATCCTCGATGCCGAGGCCGACCGACTGAGCCAAAAGAAGCGCAGCCGGCCGATCGCTTCGGGCGCAGTTTCCGTGCCGACCGCGATCGCGTTCGCCGGGATGCTCGCCGCCGGAGGATTGAGCGCGGCGTGGGCTTCGGGTCACGCCCGGGTGTTGATCCTTACTCTGATCTACGTCGCCTCCAACCTCGCCTACTCGATGCGGTTGAAGCACGTACCGCTGGTCGACGTGTTCCTGCTCGCCTCGGGTTACGTCATCCGAGTCCTGCTCGGCTGCGCGCTGG
>JANNRU010000452.1:0-4935 GCA_031401755.1 Acidobacteriota bacterium
GACGGCGACGTGGTCGCCGATACCTCGGGCGGTTCGATCTCGGTGTCGGACATCAAGGGCAAGGCCAAGCTCGACACCTCCGGCGGGTCGATTTCAGCCGATCGCGTCGCCGGGGACCTGGTCGCGGACACTTCAGGCGGCTCGATCCAAATTGAGGCTGCCGGCGGCCGAGTGACCGCGGAGACCTCGGGCGGCGCGATCGTTGCCACTTTTACGCCCGGCAATTCGCGCGGCGGTGTCCTGTCCACCTCCGGAGGCGGCGTCACCGTCGCCATCGACCCAGCCTCGAACCTGTCGATCGACGCCACTTCGAGCGGCGGTTCGGTCTCCTGCCAGCTCGAACTCGCCACGGCTCAAAGCTCCAAGACACGCCTGATCGGCGACCTCAACGGCGGCGGCGCGAG
This sequence comes from Acidobacteriota bacterium, assembly GCA_031401755.1. GTDB lineage: Bacteria > Acidobacteriota > Polarisedimenticolia > Polarisedimenticolales > Polarisedimenticolaceae > JANNRU01. The sequence goes on from JANNRU010000452.1 coordinate 405, forward strand.
CTTGAAACTGAGTTCCTCCGGCGGCCCCGTTCGGATCCGCCCGCTCTGAAAAATAGGGACCGACACCGAATCCGTCAGGGGAGTGTGTCGCGGAGGAAGCGTGCAGTGTTGGCGCCGAGCACGAGACGAATCGTCGTCTCGTCGAGTCCTTGGTCGAGCATCGCCTGGGTGACCTGAGCCATCCCGGCTGCGTCAAAACCGGTGCGGACCCCGCCGTCGAAGTCCGATCCGAGTGCGACGTGGTCTGGGCCGGCAACGCGCACCAGATGTGCGATCGTCCGGGCGACGTCGCGCGCGGACAGTCCGCACACCGCCGCCTCCCAGAAGCCGACGCCGATCAGGCCACCTCGTTCGGCGATTCGTTCGATCCACGCATCCGAAAGATTCCGCGGCCCGGGGCAGATCGTCTGCGCGCCGCCGTGCGAGATCACGAAGGGTCGGCGGGCGAGCTCGAGCGCTTCGCTCAGCGCGGCATCGGAGGCGTGGGCTAGGTCGACCACGATGCCGAGTCGCTCCATGCGCTCGATCGCCGCGCGGCCGAGTGGACTCAAGCCGCCCCGCGCGGCGCCGCTGCGCGAGCCGGCGAGTTCGTTGTCCGCGAGATGGGTCAGCCCCATCATCCGAAAGCCGGCTTCGAACAAGCGGTCGACGTTTTCGATCCGGCCTTCGATCGCCTGTAGCCCTTCGACGGCAAGCAGCCCGCCGATCACCGCGTCGCCCCGCGCGCGTCGCTCGATCAGCCGATCGAGCTCCTCCGCCAATCGAATCAGGACCAGGCCGCCCTTCGAGCGAGCCGCGGTCGCGTGCAGACGCTCGGCCTGAAACAACGCTCGTTCGAGGCGACTGCGCCAGGTTCTAGGCGGCCAGCCCGAAGCGACGATCAACGGCGTCATCCGATCCATTGATGGCGCGATCCGCCAGGTCCCGGGATCGGGTGGCACATGGGTCACCGTGGAGAAGACCTGCAACGCCACTCGGCCGTCGGAGAACCGCGGCAGATCGGCCTGGCCGCGCCGCCCGCGCTCGACGAGGTCGCGGTCCCAGAAGATCGAGTCGGCGTGGAGGTCGGCCACGAAGGCATCCGCGTGAATCCGTGCCGCGACCGGGGCTACCGCGACCGAATGTCCCGCCACGACGGGGCAGTGCTGCGCCTCGACCCAGCCGGGGACTCCCCAGCGGGCCGTGATCGCCAGCCCCAGCGCCAGCCCGGCGCCGACGAGGATTCTCCGTCGCCCCAAGTTCGTCCCACCTTGCCGCCGCCCGGGCGTGACGCCAGATTAAACCAGCCGACCCGGTCGAGCCGTAGGGCCCCCGAGGTGCTGCCGAAAGGGACAGGTCCAATGCTGGGCGACGCGATACGCGCAAGCCTCGAACAGTTGCGCGCTGAGGATGCCGATCTCGACCGGCTCTTGACCTCGGCCGTCGAGCTCGTGCACGCCTCTAATCCTCAGTACAACTGGACCGGAATCTATGAGCTGTTCGACGACGGTGTGCTCCGTCTCGGTCCGTTCATCGGCGCACCGACCGATCACCCATTCATCGCCGAGGGCCACGGGCTCTGCGACACGCAGATTCGCAACCACACCCCCTGTGTCGGTGCCGTGCGCTCCGAGCTCGTCGTGTTGATCCGACGTGCCGACCGGATCTACGCGCAGATCGACATCGACAGTAACGTCCTTGGCGCGTTTCAAGAAAGCGACGTCAAGACGGTCGAGGGCGTCGCCGATTTCTTGGCTGAATGCTACGCCGAGCGAGACAAGCTATGAGCGGGCCCGGAGAGTCCGGCGGCGGAGCGACCGTCACGCTCGCGCCGCCGACGCCAGCGCAAATGCAGCGCAAGATCGAGGACTACGAGCGTTGGTTTCGCACGCTGGACAACCACATCCGCGTGCTCGAGCGTGAACGCCAGAAGTTCTCCGCCCTCGTCAACTACACCGACGCAGGCTTCATGCTGCTCGATCTCGAATCGAAGGTCGTCTGGACCAACACGGTCTTTCGCGAGCGCTTCGAGAACCCGGCGATGCGCAATCGTGATCTGCTGGGCATGAGCTGCAATCAGGTGCTCTGTCGCAGAGGTCAGGTCTGCGACGACTGCCCGTCGAAGAAGTTGTTCAGCGACGGAGCGCTCGCGCACCACGAGTTCAACCTGTTCTACGGAGACCGGTTCCATCATGTGTATGCGACGGCAATTCCGGTCCATGGCACGGATGGCAAGGTCGACCAGGCCATCGTCATGGTCCAGGATCTGTCGGACCTGAAGGTCCTGCGCCATTCCGAGGAGGCCGTGCGCACGACGGAGCAGCGCTTCCGCTCGATTTTCGAGCAAGCTGCCGCAGGCATGGTCACCGTGCGGGCAGACGGCTCGTTCATCCAGGTCAATCCGGCATTCTGCACGATGCTCGGGTTGACCGAAGGCGAGTTGCTGCGCAAGAAACTCACCGATGTCACCTGGTGGGAAGACCAAGACGAGGTCGACCGCCGTTTCAACGACGTTCGTACCGGCAAGCAGCGCGTGATCGAGATGGAAAAGCGTTTCCAGCGGCGGGACGGCATGCCGGTTTGGTGTCACACGACCGCGGTGTGGCAGTTCGACGGCGACAAGCGCCCGACCTACGCGGTCGTGCTGGTCCAAGACATCTCCGAGAGAAAGCGGGCCGAAACCGCGCTCGAGCAGTCCCAGCGCCGCTACGAAGCGCTCGTGCACTCGATCGACGGCGTCGTCTGGGAGGCGGACCCGCGCGCGTTCCGCTTTTCGTTCGTCAGCAAGCAGGCCGAGAGAATTCTCGGCTTTCCCGTCGAGCGCTGGCTCTCACAACCGCGCTTCTGGCGCAATCAGATCCACCCGAGCGACCTCGAACGCGTGCTGGAGGGCCTCTCTCGCGCCGTCGACGAGAAGCGCGGACACGAGGTCGAGTACCGGATGGTCGGTTCGAGCGGTCGTCCGGTCTGGATTCGCGACACGGTCAGCGTGGTCATCGAGTCCGGCGAGGTCACCAAACTCCGCGGCCTGATGGTCGACGTCACGGAACGTAAGCAGGCAGAAGAGGCGCTGCGCCAAAGCGAAGAGCAACTACGGCAAGCGCAAAAAATGGAAGCGATTGGCCGTCTGGCCGGCGGCATCGCCCACGATTTCAATAACCTTCTCACGGCGATCACCGGCTACGGTGACTTCCTGTTGCGCGGGCTGGGGCCGGATCATGCGATGCACCGCGAAGCCCGCGAGATCACCAAGGCCGCCCAGCGCGCGGCGGATCTGACGCGGCAGCTCCTGGCCTTCAGTCGCCAGCAGGTCCTGCAACCGAAGGTGATCGACCTCAACTCGGTCGTCGACGACATGGAGATGATGCTCAAGCGCGTTATCGGCGAGGACGTGCAGTTGATCACGCGCCTGGGCGAGCGACTCGGAGCGGTAAGGGCCGATCCTGGGCAGTTGCAGCAGGTGATCCTCAATCTGATCGTCAATGCGCGCGATGCCATGCCGGCTGGGGGTCGGATCACGATCGAGACCGCCGAGGTCGATGTCGCCCCGGGCTGGACCGACGGTCAGGCGATGCTCGAGCCCGGGACCTATGTGATGCTCGTCGTCACCGACAATGGTGCCGGCATGGATGCGGAGACGAAATCGCGCCTATTCGAACCGTTTTTCACGACCAAAGAACAGGGAAAGGGCACCGGGCTCGGCCTGTCCACGGTCTACGGAATCGTCAAGCAGAGCGGGGGGCACATCTGGGTCGGCAGCGAACAGGGCTGCGGCACCACGTTCCGGATCTACCTTCCGCGGGTCGATGAGCGTCCCGAAGAAGCCGTCCACAAAAACGAAGTCCTGCCGGATTTCGTCCCCGGAACCGAGCGCGTCCTGCTGGTCGAGGATGACGATTCGGTGCGCGATCTGGCCCGCGAGATTCTCGAGATGAACGGTTACACTGTCTTTGAGGCCCGAAACGGCGTCGAAGCGTTCGAGTTCTGCCAGGACGGACAAGAAAAAGTCGAGCTGATCATCACCGACCTCGTGATGCCGCGGATGGGCGGGCGCGATCTGGCCCAGAAGGTCGGCGGTCTGTTACCTGAAATGAAAGTCGTGTTCCTGTCCGGTTACACCGACAGTGTCGTCATCCGACAAGGCTTGCTCGATCCGGGGTCGTTCTTCCTGCAGAAGCCGTTCACGCCGGCAGCGCTCGCGAACAAGGTTCGCGAGGTTCTCGACTCCTGATCCGCATTTCGCAAGATCCCTCAGTGTAGCGCCACGGCGAGTGTCGACCGATCCAACAGGGCCGACGCGGACAACGTGAAGCGCGTCATTCGATCTCCTGACTCGGCTGGGGACGGCTTTGCGCTACGCAGGCCTCGAGACTGAAGAGCGACGCTAAGAGGATGTCTCCGTCAGAGGGGTCACGCCCGAGACACGCTGGCGCAAGAAAACAGAGACCGTTCGCCCCTCCGGCTCGTCGCCCGGATGTTTGCCAGCTACAGAAGCCTGGCAATCGGCGCTCCTCGTGAACTTGAAGCATTTGCCACATTTGGTTCGGAGTTG
>JANNRU010000453.1:0-5303 GCA_031401755.1 Acidobacteriota bacterium
CTTCGCGTCCTAAGCAAGGCCGATCGTTTTCGGGAAGGATCGCGCTTTTCGACCTGGCTCTACCAGATCGCCCTGAATCTCTGCCGCGACCATCGCCGACGACGCCGGCGCTGGTTGCGGATCGTTTCGGACCGGGACGAGCTCCCCGAGCGTTCCGCATCGACGGACCAATCCTGCGACTCCGACGATCCTTCGCGCGGGGTCGAGAAGAATGAAGCGCGCATCGCGGTTCGCCGCGCGCTGCGAATGATCCCTGCCGAGCAACGCGAGGTCTTGATCCTGAAGGAGTACGAAGGACTTAAATTCCGCGAGATCGCCGAGATTCTGGGATGTCCGGAAAGCACGGTGAAATCCCGGCTCTATTACGGCCTGGAGGGGATGCGCCAAGCCATGGTCCGCCATGGAGTTTCGCGCCGCATACCGAGGTGAGGATATGAACTGCCGATCATGGTCCGAGACGTTGATCGCCACGATCTACGATGACTGCTCGAGTGAAGAAGCCCACGAGTTCGCGGTCCACGTCGCGGACTGCGCGCAATGCCGCGAGACTGTAGAACAGCTGCGTTCGACGCGTGACCTGCTACGAGAACACGCCCCGGAAATTTTGGAGCCCAGACCGCTGCTCGTCCTCGGGACAAACACGCGGCGATGGCATCCCGCGTGGGCGTTCGCAGCCGGACTCGGGGCCGCGGCGGTCCTGTTCGGGGCCGGAATCTGGGTCGCTCGCCCCGACCCTGGGTTCGATTCCGTCACGACGCGCCCGGACAGCCACGAAGTCGCCGCCGTTAGCCCCTCCCCCGCCCAGCCAGCCTTTCGGGCCGAGGAGTCCGATACGCTTTTACAGATCTTGGCTCGTCTCGATCGCATTGAAGCAGGAGTCGGCGCAACCGCGGCGACGGTGGAGTCGGTGCACCCCGAATCTCTGCGCGTCGAGCTCGACCGACTCGAGCGGCGGATTCGGCGCCAGTACCGCACGGAACTGGAACAACTCGCGGTAGCATTCGCCGCGTCCGAGCGCCGCACGGACGAGTGGCTGGACGACGCTCGCGATGCGATCCACTTGCTGGCGCTGCGACAGGATTCGAGGTTGACCGAGCGCTAGCGAGCGCCCGCGGAGCGCAGCAACTCGACGACCCGGCGCTCGGCGACCGGGACGGTCGGATCCGCACCGAACGGCATGCATCCCAAACTCCTCGGCAGCGCGTATCGCGCGCGGCCACCGCGCGATTTCTTGTCAACTCGCGTAGCCCGCACGAGCTCATTCGCGTCGACCCCCGGTGGGACACGCCGCGGTAACCCGAAAAGATCCAGCAGTCCCAGGAGTCGGGACACCGCCGCCGCAGGAAACCCCGTCGCTTCTTGTGCCAAGCGCGCCTCGACCGCCATCCCGATCGACACCGCAGAACCATGGTCGAGCCGGTAGCCGCTCACCACCTCCAGTGCGTGACCGATCGTGTGCCCGAAATTGAGCATCGCCCGCGCACCCGCGTCGCGCTCGTCAGCCTCCACCAATCGGGCCTTTACCCGAATCGCCCGAATAATCGCCGGCTCGAGCGCGATCAGATTCCGGGAAAGCAGTCTCGTCGCGTCACGCTCCAACAGGTCGAACAACGTTCGGTCGGCGATCACGGCGGCCTTGACGATCTCGGCGAACCCGCCGCGGAAATCACGCGCCGGGAGAGTGGCCAACAGTCCCAGGTCGGCATAGACGCCGCGTGGTCGGTGGAAGGCTCCAATCGCATTCTTCGCCGCCGGCAAATCTACCGCCGTCTTGCCCCCGATGGCTGCGTCGACCATGGCGACGAGCGAGGTCGGTGCGTGGAACAAGTCTATGCCGCGGTTCCATGTTGCGGCGACGAACCCAGCAAGATCGCAGGTAACCCCTCCGCCGAGTGCAATGATGGTCGCGTCACGACCGGCCGAATGCCGCGCGAGCCGATCCTCGATACAAGACTTCGTTTCCCGCGTCTTGTGGACCTCACCGGCAGGAAAGCGGATTAGCACGGCGCGGAACCCGGCAGATTTCAACTCCCCGGCCAGCGCGACGCCGTACGATCGAGCAACCCTGCCGTCGGAGATGACCGCGATGAGCCCCGGCGGCCGCCGCCGGACGAGATCCTCCCGGAGCCGCCCCAGAGCCCCGTTGCCGACGACGACCGGGCAAGACTCGACTGGAAATGCCGGAAGTCCGATGCGCAGCACGCGCAAGAATCAGGAAGTCAATTGCCGGAACGACCCGCCCGAGCGCGCCAAGTCTTCGACGTGTTCCTCGACTAGTCGACGCTGAGTCGCGTCGTCGAGGTTGCGTTCGATCAGCCGCTCGGCCGCGCGAATCGCCATGTCGACTACGGAGCCTCGCAACTCGACTCGTGCCTGGCGAATTGCCTGTTCCATCTGGATCCGCCCCTGCGCCAGCAGTTCGTCGCGCTGGCGGCGCCCCTCCTCGACCAACTCCGCGCGGATCTGTTCAGCGTCGCGCCGCCCCGCGGCGACGGCCTCGGCCCGTTCGCGTCGAGCCTCGTCGACGAGCTGACGTTGCTCGACGAGGAGCCGTGACGCCTCGTCGCGCTCTCGTCGAGCCTGATCGAGGCTATCGCGAATCGTCGCCTCACGGGCCGCGAGCGCGCCGAGCAACGGCTTCCACGCGAATCTTCCGAGCAGCATCGCGAGAAGGATGAATGTGATCGTCGTGTAGAGCAGCGTGCCGAAGTGCGGCTCGATCAGCTTCTGGCCAAGACTAGCGCTGGAGTTGCCGCCTTCGGCCGTCGAGCCCCAAATCGTCGAACAGGCCGCGATAACGCCGGCCGCGGCCATACCACGCCCGGCCGACTTGACCAAGAATGCGGAGTAGTCGCGCACGCTCAGTTCACTTCAGCAAGACGAGAAGGAAGCAAATGACCAGGGCCAACAAGGTCGCGCCCTCGATCAAACCGGCCGCGATCAGCATCGCTGTTTGAATCGTCGCCGAGGCCTGCGGTTGCCGAGCCATGCCATCCATGGCGCTGGCGGCCAGCTTGCCGATTCCCAGACCGCCGCCGATCAGGGCGATTCCAGCGCCGAGTCCGGCTCCCAAGTACGCAAACGCGGAAGCATACACTTTCAACTGATCAGCAGTCATTTCCATCGATCCATCCTCCTTGGTTGACGACGAGTTCCGGTGAACGTTTTCCTCGACCGATCTGGGCCCATCCCGCACCCCCGCAGGCTACCGGATCAATGCGGGGGATGGACCGACAGACCAATGAATTGAGCGGTCAGCATCGTAAAAATGTAGGCCTGCAATGCTGCGACCAGCAATTCCAGGCAGTAGATGAACAGCGCAAGTGGCAAGGCGACCGGGGCGGCGAACAACCCCAGAATAAAGATCAGCGAAATAAAAGCCAGGATCGCAACGTGGCCGGCCATCATGTTCGCGAACAGACGGATGCACAACGCGAACGGCTTGATGAACATGCTGAGGATCTCGATCGGCACGAGGATCGGCACTAGAAACGCAGGAACGCCGTGGGGCATCAGGTTCTTGTAGTGCCCGAAGAACCCGTGTTCGCGAATGCCGCCCCACTGGATCATCAAGAACGCGACCACGGCCAGCGCGGCCGTCACCGAGAGGTTTCCGGTTGCAGTCGACATTCCAGGAACCAGGCCGAGCAGGTTGCAGGCAAATATGAAAAAGAACGTGGTCAAGAGGTAACCGAGAAAGTGATCGGCACCGTGGGGAATCGCGCGCCGAGCCACATCGTCGCGGATGAAGACCACGAGCGCTTCGAATGCGTTGCGCAGGCCCCGCGGAACGGGGTCGTCGGACCGGCGGAGAGCGAGTCGCGCCAGGACGAGGACCAGCGCGCCGGCGACCCACATCATCACGACGTGCTTGGTCAGCGACAGATCCAGCGCGCCAACTTTGGGAAGTTGGAGTACGGTCGAGTCAAGAATGTGGAGAAGAATGTTCTCCCCCGGATCGGTCGATACGTTCAGTGACAGACCGTTCATCGCCCACCCGATCTTCGCACGAACCCGATCATTTCATAGGCCTGCGCGGGCACGTACCCCAGTACCAATCCCAATAGGTACGGCATCACCGCCTCGCTCCCTCGCATGCGGAACGCTCCGGCGAGGCCGACGCCATAGGCGATGAAACGAGCCAGCATTGAGGCCGAAAACCTTAGCAGGAAATCCCTGCCCGGTCCGCCGTGGCCTCGGGCCACGCAGCCGCCGCCGACGAGCCCGGAGACGGCCGCTACGGCCCACCCCACGAACGCCCAGCCGCCCGCCGAATCCCCCAGCGCGAGGATCACGCCCAAGCCCACAAGCCCCATGGCCCCCGCGGCCAAGGCGGCGGGACCGGCGATCGGCTCGCGTCGCAAACTCATCGGTCGGGTCCTTTTCTCATCGCTCTGCTGCTACTGGCGATCACCCGGCGAACGAAGGCATAAAGGCCGGTCACGATGCCCAGAATCGCCCCCGCGACCATGCCCCAGGCGCGCTCGTTGTTCAACCAGCGATCCACCCCGTGGCCAGCCCACATAAGTACCACAACCGGTGCGACGAGTTCGAATCCGATTCCCACCAGGCTCATCGGGGAGAGCCCGCGAGCCGGTTCGTTCGGGGGTTCGAGCTGAGTCATGAGAATACCGTGGCCGCATTCGGCGCCGGGGGCCACTCTACCAGCATGCCGTGTCCCTATCACAGGCCTCGTCACACCCGCGCTAATCCGTTCGTAATTCGTCCCGCAACTGCGTCGACCGAAACCCGTTCCTCGCCGGGGTCGCCCTCAACAGCCGGCGATCGTTGTCAAACGACTTCGAAGCGATTCAATTCGTGGTTCTTCCGCGCGCGCTCGGCGTGCAGCACGCGGCCGTTCATGGCGATGAACACCCCGTCGGCCAGGGTCTGCACCGCCGCGACGGCGCAGCCAATGTTGAAAATCGCGTCGCTCGTATGGAACCGTGCCGGCTGCATCGAACCGGTGAAGACGATGACTTTCCCCTTGATGTCGAGGAGCATGCGGGCGGTCTCGACCATCGTGTCGGTGCCGTGGGTCACGATGATGCGAGGGTGCCGATCAGTCGCCACCGCCTCGCGGATCGTTCTCCGGTCATCGGCAGTCATGACAAGGCTATCTTTGCGCATGAGGGTTTGAATCTCGTACTCGAACGTGACACCCGAGGCTGCGAGCAGAGTTCCGATCTGCGACTCCCCGACTTCGAAGGTGCTCTTGGCATCGAAGTAGACCTTGTCGATCGTTCCACCCGTAGTGAAGATCTTGATCTTCATCCCCTGCTCGACTCCGGGCTCCGAGCGTT
>JANNRU010000454.1:0-1871 GCA_031401755.1 Acidobacteriota bacterium
ATTCGACCGCCTCGTCGATCTCGCTCGCGGAGGCCAGTCGGATCTCGCCGATCTGTTCGCCGGTCGAAGGATCGATCGCCGGGCGACGGGGACCGCTGCCTGGGACCCGGCGCCCTTCAATCAACAGATCGATCGTCGGCAACGGATCCGGTTCCTCGCCGATGACTTGGACTATTTCGATCTCTTCAGACAGGCCGGTGATCCCTGAGACCCCGACGGGGCACTCATCCACCGTGCCCGATGGCGCGTCTGGCCGATCGGCGACCGTCGTAACTTCAGGCGGGGACATCTCCAAGCGTGAATATAGGAGTTCGCCGACTCCGCACCAGTCGGCGGCGGTTCGGCTTGCCGCTGCCGCGTCCGCGCCCCATATTCGCTCGGGTTACAGAAACGTCTATCGGGACGACACATGCAAGAACTCCAGGTTCCCACACGTCTGATCCAGATCGAGATCGCGACGTCTTTTGGTCTATCAACGCGCTGTGAGTTATTCGTCCCCGATCTATCGACGAGACAGGCGGAGGCGGAACGTGTGATCGAGTTACTGAATGACGATCGGCGATTCCTGCCGCTGTTGATCGGCGAGGCTCATGAACGCGTCGCGGTCTCTAAACAACACATCGTTCATGTCCAACTGGACTCGCGAGCCGACGACCTGCGACGCCGTGCCGATAATCAGGATCGCGACCGCGGGGATGACGACACGGCCGTCGTCTGGCCCACGACTCCTCCGGACACCGAATGTCGACTGCGGCTCGCCAACGGCGAGAATCTGGCCGGGATGCTCGTCATCGACTCGGAATGGAACGCCTCGCGTCTCATCGACAAACTCAACCGGGCCACGAGCTTCGTCGCCCTGATCACCGCCCGTGGGGTCGCCTTCGTGAACCGCGATCACATCGTGCAAGCAGAGTGAGACCCAGTAAATGGCGCAACTGGATGCTTTGATCGAGGCCTTGATGGCCCAGCATGCCGAAAGCCTCATGCTCGACCCGGACCGACCGGCCGTGATCGTCACGGCCAGTGGGTCCCGGCCGCTGACCAAGTCTCCGCTCGCCGCCGATCGCATTCTGGCGATCGTCGGTGAGGTCGCACCCGCCGGGCAACGTGCGCAGGCGCTGTCGGGAGCGGCATGTGCATTCGGTTACCACTCGGTCCACGGTGGGGTCAAGATCGAGCTACGCACGGGAGCCCGGGTTCTGATCAAGAGTGACGCGAGCGTGACCGCCGCAACCTCCGCACCAAAGCCTGCATGCGTTTCCCGGCTGGCGAACTCCCCCGAGTCAATTTCGATGGATGGGTTGTTTCGTATCCTTTTCGAACGACGCGGGTCAGATTTGCACTTGAGCAGCGATATGCGTCCGAGGCTGAGAATCGACGGCGAACTGGTAGAGCTCGAAGATCTCCCTGAGTTTTCTCCGGAAACCGTCGAGCGGCTGCTCGGCGAGATCGTGCCAGAGCGGAACCGCGGGGAGTTCACGGAGCACGGTGACACCGACTACGCCCACGAAGTGGCCGGGCTCGGCCGGATCCGCTGCAACATGTTTCGCGATCGGCGTGGCCCGGGCGGGGTCTTTCGAGTCATCCCCTCCAAGATCCCGAGCGCGGACGATCTGGGGTTGTCGCCGGAGATTCGGCAGCTGTGCTACCTGACGCGCGGGATGGTGCTGGTGACCGGGCCCACCGGGTCCGGGAAGTCGACGACATTGGCCGCGATGGTCGATCTGGTCAATGCGACTCGTTCAGATCACATCATCACGATCGAGGATCCGATCGAGTTCGTGCACCCGAATCGCAAGTGTTTGATCAACCAGCGCGAGATCCAGGTGCACACTCGGGGCTTCAAGACCGCGCTCCGCGCGGCTTTGCGC
>JANNRU010000455.1:0-4142 GCA_031401755.1 Acidobacteriota bacterium
ATGACCGGCGAGATCACATTGCGCGGCAACATCCTTCCGGTCGGTGGGATCCGCGAGAAGGTCCTCGCCGCGCGGCGTTCCGGCATCAAGACGATTCTGTTGCCCAATGCGAATCGGAAGAACATCGGGGAGATCCAGCCCGAGCTACGGAAGTCGCTCCGATTCGTCTTCGTCGGGCACATCGAGGAGGTCTTCGCGGCCGCGCTGGCCGCGCCGATCGCCGCCGAGCCGCCTCGAGTCCGCAGCAGCATCGCGGTCGCCGAACTGGCCGAGGCGGTCCTCGAGCCGGTGTAGCAGCGTGGCCAAGGAGGGCCTGGCGCTCCGGCTGCTCTACAATGCTGCCCCTGATCGACCGGCTGGCCGTCATCCCCCGGGCCGGGATTCCCGCGCCCGAGGCCGGAGCGTCCGCACGGCCGGCGAGCAGGAAAAAGCGATCGGCGGCTAGACGGGCTGAGGCTTCGGCGCGTAACACGAACGCGCCAGGCCGTCTAGGCCCGCTCGCGCTCGCCGGGAACCGGTGGGAGCGATGCAGGACGAGGACGCGTGGATCCGGGCAGCCGCACGTGGCGATCGAAAGGCCTTCGATGAGTTGGTTCGGATCAAACGTGAGCGCGTCGTTCGAATCGCCCGCCAGATCACGGGCAATCTCGAGGACGCCCTCGATGTCGCGCAGGTGGTGTTCATGAGGGTCTGGAGCGGTCTAGGTGGCTTCGACATGGATCGCCGGTTCGATACCTGGCTCCATCGTGTCACGGTCAACGCGGCGATCGATCACTGCCGCTCCCGCCGTGCGCGGCCGGAGGCCCCGTTTCCGACGATCGAACCCGCCGCTCCTCAGTCCTCGGATCCGGAGGCGCGGGTCGATCTCGCGCGGCTTCGGAACGCGTTTCGCACGCTGTCGCTTGCCCTCCCTCCGCAGCAACGCGCAGCGTTTGTTCTGCGGGATATGGAGGGGCTCTCGACGACGGACGTCGCGCGCGCATTGGGACTGGCGGAGTCGACCGTGCGCAACCACTTAATGCAGGCTCGGCGTTCGCTTCGGCGCGGCTTGGTGGGGCGGTTCCCGGACTTGGCGCGGTCTGGGTCCGATCCCGAGACTCCGGTCGAGGAGGACTCGTGATCCGTCACCCAGACCCACGATCTCTTTGGCGAGATGATTTGGTGGACGCTTCCGAACGTGCAACAATCTTGGAGCATGTCGGGAGTTGTGCGGAGTGCCGCGGCGTGGTGGCAGCCGAGCGACCCGAAATGCTGTTCGCGCTTCTGACGCAGGAATCGATCGCGACTCTGGCGCTGGATCGACTCACCGCTCGAATCGACGTCGCGATCTCACACTCCGTTCGAGCGGGAGCGGACTCGTCACGGGAACCCCGCTGGGTTCCGATTGCCGCCTCGTTGCTGCTCGCGGCGTTGGTCGGGGCCTATGTTTGGCAACGGGGAGTCGAGCCGTTAGCCGAAGTCGTCAACGGCCGTACCTCGAGCGGGTCTTCCGTTGCCCTGGGAGCCATCGAAGTCGACGAACCTGGAGAGGCGGAGGTGGTCAATGTGCAGATCGGCGATACGACTGTCGTGATGATCTTCGACCGGGGTCTCGATCTGTGAGCCTGCGCACCACGATTCTCGCCGGCCTCCTCATCACCGGCGCCGTCCAGGGCCTGGATTCGATTCGAGCCGCGGACGGCCCATCCGTCGATACGGTTCAGGTCCGCGCGTTCGAGGTGCGCTATCGGCCGTTGTCGGACGCTGCCGATCTCGTCGGCAGCGTTCTGTCGCCCGTCGGCGTCTTGACGCTCAAGCCGAATTTGAAGCTGCTCGTCGTCGAAGACCGCGGCGTCGTCCTGGGTCGGGTCGAGTCCCTCCTCTCCGATTTCGATCTGCCGCCTCGAAACGTCGAGGTGACGCTGAACTTGTTTCTCGGGACGATGCGACCGGAAGGTCCCGACACGGCGAGCACCCGTCATGGCGTGATCGACCTCGCCCCACTGCAGTTCACGCGATGGACGTCGTACGAGTCCCTCGGCAGTCGAAACGTCAACGGTCTCGAAGGTGAAGAGGTCGTTTCGGATATTTCAAGCGAGTACAGAGTCGTCTTGACCGTAGACTTCGTCGACGAACGGCAAGGTGTTGTGAAATTCAAGAGGGTCTCGCTATTGCGGCGGCTTCCGTCTCCCGACGGCGGACCGGAGCGACTCCAAAATCTCTATTCGGTCAGCGGCCTGGTCGATTTGGATAAACAACACATCTTTGGCGCAGCGCGCGATCCGGGCGCCAATCAGGCCTTGTTTCTCACGCTCAATGCGCGGGCCAGGTGAGTCGCATGCCCGAATTCGTATGTCGAGTGGCCAATCTGACCGGCCAGGTCTTTGAGCGAAACGTCTCGGCAACCGACGAGGCGGCGTTACGGCGCGACCTGGAGTCGCAAGACTTATTGCTCCTGGATTCTCGTCGTCGTGGTGGGTTGATCCCGGCGGTGGCCCAAACGTTGCGGCTGCAGGGCGTGGTCTCAGGCAGTGAATTCCTTTTCTTCAATCAGGAACTGCGGGCGCTGCTGCGAGCCGGACTCCCGATCGTTCCGACTCTCGATATTCTGCTCGAGCGACGGAAAAACAAGGCTTTTCGTCGCGCGCTGGTCGACGTTCGCGATCGCGTGAAATCCGGTGAAGCGCTCTCCGATGCGTTCATCGCCCAGGGAGAGATGTTCCCGAAGCTTTACGGTGCGAGCCTGGCTTCCGGCGAACGATCGGGCGAACTCGTTGCCGTCCTCGAGCGCTTCGTCGCCTACCAGCGCAACATGCTCGCCGTACGCAGGAAAGTTGTCTCGGCGATGATCTATCCGGCGATCTTGCTCGGGTTGTCGCTCGTCGTGGTCGCGGTGATGGTGTTCTACATCGTGCCGCGGTTCAATGTTCTTCTGTCCGATTTTGGTACCGAGTTGCCGTGGATTACGCGCGTCATCGTCTCCGGATCCCTGTTCTGTCGCGACAACTGGTTCTTGATCTTGCTTTCCACCATCGCCGCTGCCGTCGGTCTGATTCTAGGGCGCAAAACCGAGCGTGGGCGTCAGGCCATCGACCAGTTCAAACTTCGAGTGCCGCTCATCGGGGGCGTCGTTCAGGCATACGCGCAGAATCGATTCACCAGGACCCTTGGGACGCTTCAAGCGGGCGGCATTCCGTTGGTGACCTCGCTCGAACTTTCGGCCCGGGCGGTGGACAACGCGATCTTTGAGAAGGCGTTGCTCGGAGTTGCCGAGCGGGTTCGCGAGGGGCAATCCCTCTGGGAGTCTCTGGATCGCACGACGCTGATGTCGGACATGACGGTTCAGATGGTCAAGGTTGGCGAGTCGACCGGGGCGTTGGACGAGATGCTCCAGAATGCCTCCGATTTCACGGACGAGGAGATCGACGCAAGGTTGGGGCGTCTCGTGTCGTTGATCGAGCCGATCATGTTGATCTGCATGGCGGTCGTGGTGTCGATCATGTTGTTGTCGGTCTACTATCCGTTGATCGAGCTCTACGGCAAGAGCAGGTTCTGAGGAAACGAGCATGACCGAGAATTCGAAGGCGCCGCGTGAGGAGTTGCTGGACGTCCCCTTGGAGGATCAGGACGCCAGGGACGTCCTTTCCGAAGAGCTGAACGCTCGACGACTGGCGACGAGACTCGGGCACGAGTACGTCGATCTCGACAACTTCGAGATCGATCCCGACCTGTTCCGTTCGATTCCCGTCGATCTGATGTTCCGCTACAACTTCGTTCCCCGACGTCGAATCGGCACCGGCCTCGAGGTGGTCGTCGCCGACCCCGCCGATGTCTTGATGATCGACGAATTGGAACTCCTGCTCGGGACGAGCATCGAGATCTGTGTCGGTACGCAGTCGGCAATTCAGGAAATCCTGAAGAAGAGCGAATCGTCTCAGCGGGTTCTCGAGGAGGCGACCGAGGAGTTTCGCCTGCAGATCGTCACCGAGGACGAAGAGACGGGCGAAGAGACGCTATCGATCGATCGCCTGACCTCCGACTCTTCCCCGATCATCAAGCTCGTCGATTCGACGATCTTCAATGAGCTGCAGCGACGGGCGTCGGACATCCACGTCGAGACCCGCGATCGCGAAGTGGTGATCAAGTACCGGATCGACGGCGTG
>JANNRU010000456.1:0-1855 GCA_031401755.1 Acidobacteriota bacterium
CACGGGCAGTCGAAACGCGACCAGCAGGTCTTCCAGCACGTCGAGATAGCCCTCGACTGCTTTTCGGCTCACGGCCGTTTCCCGGGCCACGTTGCTGACCGTGAGCACGCTGCCGTGCGAGAAACTGACGACCTCGAGGAACCGCGCGAAGTCTCCGACCTGCCGCACTAGTCCCTCGGCGCGGACTTCTTGTTCCACGTACGCCGCGACGTAGGCGGCCAGGGTGTCGGCCGGGTCGGCGGCGGCGACAATCAGCGGAATCAGTCCGGTGCGCAACCGTTGGTTCAGGTCGAACGGCGGCAGCTCCGCCGCCATGAACGGATGCATGGTGCGCATGGCGGCGCGGCCGGCCAACAGATTCACGCCGCCGCGGCGAAGTTTGCGGGCGCTCGAGCCGGTGAGGATGAAGCGGGGTGGGTCCGGCTGTTCAAGCAGGTCGTGCACGGTGTGAAGCAATTCGGGCGCCCGTTGGACCTCATCGATGACGACGTCGCGCCTGTCGCGATTGCCGCGTACCAACTCGCGCAAGCGCTCGGGGCGAGCGGCCAGTTCTCGAAAGGTCTCCGGTTGCAGCAGGTTGACGGTCAACGCATCGGGAAATTGCTGCCGCGCCCACGTCGTCTTGCCGGTGCCTCGGGGCCCGAGAAGAAAGAAGCTCCCGGCAGCCGGGTGGAGAAATCGCCCTAGCGAGTCCATATTGACATGTAATATCTACCTGACAACGCCATTTTGCAATCGAAGGTAGACGACCGCCTGGTGCAGACGACTCATTGGAACAACGGCGTTCCGGGCACGATACCGGCCAGGAACGTCTCCAGCGGCACGACGTTGATGGGGCCTTGTCGTTCCGGCAACGGGACACCGGCGAGTGCGATCAGGGTCGCATCGGGGAACTCGTCCTGGAAGGCCAACAGGCCGCGGCGATCCGCCGGACGCAACGAGCGACCGCTTTTCACCTCGATGGCGACGAGCCCGGACGACGTCTCCACGACGAAATCGACTTCGACGCCGCTGGTGGTGCGCCACGTGGACAGTCGGGCATCGCTGGTCGCCTCGCACCATGCCGCCAGATGCTGGTAGACCAGCCCTTCGCGGGCCGGGCCAATCGCATCCGGCGCGGCCCGGGCGCTGTCGGACGGGCGGAACGCGGCGGCGATCCCCGAATCGGCGAAGTAGAACTTGGGTTGCGCCGCCAACGCACGGCGCGATGGACGCGCCGTGAAAACGGGAACTCGCGCCACGAGAAACATCGACTCGAGCAGCTCGAGCCAATCGAGGACGGTGCTCTTCTTGACCTCGGCCAGTTGGGCGATGGCGGTGGGGCTCAGCACACTCCCGTGCGAGAGTGCGAGTTGCTCGAGGGCCCGAGCGAATCCCTCAATCTGCCGGACCCGCGCTTCGGCCCGCACTTCGTCAAACACCGCCACGGTCGCATAATCCGCCAGCGCCCGGGCAGGATCCTCGGCCGTCCACACCACCGGCAGTAGTCCCAGGCGCTCGGCGCGGGCGACGGAAAAGGCAACGCCCAGTTCTGCGGCGAGAAACGGCGACATGATCCGGCGGCCGGCGCGTCCACCCAACAGGTTCACGCCGGCGCGGTGGAGTGACCGGGCACTCGATCCGGTCATCAGGAAGCGGCGCGCGGGTTCGCGGTCCATTCGCTGGTGGACCACGTCCAGGATCGCGGGAACCCGTTGGACCTCGTCGATCACCACCCATTGATCGGCCGGACTCGCGTCGAGCGTGTCGTGGAGGCGCTCCGGGGCGGCTGTGAAGGTGCGGGCCAAGGGCCCGGCGCGCAAATCCAGGACGAGCGCTTCAGGAAAGCACTGGCGGGCATACGTGGATTTCCCGG
>JANNRU010000457.1:0-4088 GCA_031401755.1 Acidobacteriota bacterium
TCGCCGTCATGGCCGCCGACTGGCGCTGGTCGGTTCGTCCCTTCAGCATCACGTCGAGATCGCGGAGACGCTCGGGTTGCTTGAGATCCCGCCGCGATCCCGAGTCCCGGCGGAAGCCGTGTCGTCACTGGCGCGCCGCGACGTCCTCGTGGTCGCCGCCGGCTCTCAGGGTGAGCCGCTGTCGGCCATGGCGCGGATCGCCGTCGGGCGCCACCGCGACATCAGCGTCTCCGAGGGAGATCTGTTCATCCACTCGGCACGGACGATTCCGAGCAACACGAAGAGCGTGGGACGCATGATCGACCACCTATTACGACGGGGCGCGAGCGTCGTCACGGCCGCCGACGCCACGGTCCACACGTCGGGTCACGCGAGCCGCGACGAGCTGCGCCAACTGCTGGAATTGCTGCGTCCGCGCCACTTCATCCCGATCCACGGCGAGTACCGTCAGCTGCACGCTCACGCACGATTGGCGCGCGAGGCTGGGGTCGCCGCGGACGAGATCTTGCTGGCCGAGTCCGGCGATCAGATTCTCGTCGACGACCAGGGCCTGCGGAAGATCGGACGAGTCCGGGTGGGCCAGATATTCCTCGATGCTACGTCAGATCCGGTCGACGGTACCGTCCTTAGCGAGCGTCGGCGGATCGCCGAGGACGGGATCGTGATTCCAGTGATCGCGGTCGACCGGCGGAGTGGTGTCCTGTCCGGCTATCCTCAGATCTCTTGTAGAGGGCTCGCCGGAGAGGGTGAGTCCCTGAGCGGTCTGCTCGACGATGCGCGGCGCGTGCTGGTTCAATTGGTGGCCGAGGCGACGAGCGAGGAGCGGGCGGACGAAACGCTATTGCGTGCAAAGATTCAGTCGGAATTGCGGAGATTCTTTCGTCGCCGACTCCAGCGGCAGCCGTTGATCCTGCCGGTGATCGTGGAGTTATGAAGCAATGGCAACTGCGACAGCGCGTTCGTCGAAACGCCCCCGCTTCCGCGAGGTCGGCGGCCTGATCCTGGTCCTCCTTGGCTTGCTGACGTCGGGTGCGCTCTGGAGTTATGACGCGCGCGATGCGACCTGGTTCTACCGCCAGCCCGCAGGGCTCGCCGTGGCGAATTGGTTCGGCCGGCTCGGCGGCACGTTGGCCGAGGCATTGCTGCAGGTTTTCGGGACGGCCGGTTTTTTCGTACCCCTGTTGCTGGTCGGAAGCGGGATTCGTCGATTGGCGCGAGTGCCGCGGTCGGCCGGGTGGGCCTGGTTCGGGGCGCTGGCCACCTTGATGTTGCTGCTGTCGGCGATGCTGCAGCTGATTTTCGAGCCGATCATGTGGGGCGGCGAGCGATTTCGTGCCGGAGGGTTCCTCGGCCTTCGTCTCGCCGAAGCTCTCGCAGCGCTGCTCAACACCCCGGGGGCGATCTTCGTCTGCGCGGCGACGATCCTGGTCGTGGTGATCATGACAACACGTCTTCCCGTGGCCGCGAGCGCCTTAGCGGTCGGCGGGCTCGGCGCTCGCGCCGGCAGCTTAGTTCGGCGCCGCGGAACGGCAGCCTTTGAAACGATGCGGGATCGGTGGGCTGAGCGCCGCGCGCGTTCCGATGCCGCACCTGCTCCGGCGGACGCCAGAAAAGGGCTACTCCGCAGCGCGATCGCCGTGGAACCTGCGGAGCCTCCCGCGGTAAACGCGGCGACGAACGGCGCGGAACCGAAATTACCGCAGCCCCCGGGCCGGCCGAAGCCGCCCGTGCGCGAGCGTGAGCGACCACGCCCCGCCGGCGACGGCCGCGAGCGGCAAGCCGCACTACCGCTCGAACCGAGCGGCCGAGGCTATTCCATCCCACCGATCGAATTGCTCAACGAGGGTGAACCGCAAACGATCGAAAGCGAAGACGAGTTGCTCGAGCGCGCCCGGCTGATGACCGAGAAGCTCCGCGAGTTTCAGGTGTTGGGTCAGGTCGTGGCGGTCCACCCGGGTCCCGTGGTCACCACCTTCGAATTTCGGCCGGACTCGGGGGTCAAGTACTCGCGAATCACGGGCATGACCGAGGACCTGAGCCTGGCGTTGAAGGCCGAGTCGGTTCGGATCGATCGCCTGCCTGGACGATCGACGGTCGGGATCGAAGTTCCGAACCGACGCCAAGAAACGATCTTCCCCCGGGAATTGATCGCCTCCGAACGCTTCCGAGGATCCCCGTCACGACTGACCATGGTGCTGGGCAAGGCGATCAACGGCGAGGTCTTCACGGCGGAGCTTGACCGCATGCCGCACCTGTTGATCGCCGGTGCCACGGGATCCGGCAAATCCGTCGGCCTCAACTGCATGATTGCCAGCATGCTGTTCAAGGCCACGCCGGAGCACGTCCGTTTCATAATGATCGACACGAAGATGATCGAGCTCGGCGTCTACGCCGACATCCCGCATCTGCTGGTACCCGTGGTGACCGAGGCCAAGAAAGCTTCGGCGGCGCTCAAATGGGCGGTCCGCGAGATGGAGGGCCGCTACCGCAAGCTCGCCGCAGTCGGCGTCCGCAACATCACCCAGTTCAACGAATTGCTCCAGCGCGAGCCGAAACGCACGATGCCCGATCCCAAGACGGAGACTCCCGTCACGCTCGAGCAGTTGCCGTACATCGTCATTGTCATCGACGAATTGGCCGACTTGATGATGGTCTCCTCGGCCGACGTCGAGGAGTCGATCATGCGTCTGGCGCAAATGGCGCGCGCGGTAGGAATCCACCTCATCATCGCCACCCAGCGGCCGTCGGTCGACGTGATCACCGGAACGATCAAGGCTAATTTCCCGTCCCGAATCGCATTCCGCGTTTCCCAGCGGGTCGACTCCCGAACGATCATCGACCAGCAAGGCGCCGAGCACCTGCTTGGCCGCGGGGATATGTTGTTCCTGAAAACCGGATCCTCACGCTTGATTCGGGTTCACGGCGGATTGATCACGGAGACCGAGATCAGCCGCATCACGACGTTTTTGAAAAAGATGGCGCCGCCGGTTTACGATGAGACGATCTTGCGCGATACCGACGAGGAGGGCGACCCGCTGGAAGCCGGCGAACGTGACGAAATGTACGCTCGCGCAGTCCGTTGCGTCGTTCAGGAAGGCAAGTGCTCGGTGACGCTGATCCAGCGACGGCTACAATTGGGATACGCGCGTGCAGCGCGAATCGTCGACATGATGGAGCGGGACGGCGTCGTCAGCGCCGGCGAAGGCAGCAAGCCGCGCGAGATCCTGGTCGGATCGGATTACCTCGAGGGCCTTGGTCCCGCCTGAGCGTCGCCGCGATTGCGCGATTGCGGGCAAGCACGCGCCGCGACTGCGAGCGCCAACTGCAGCCCTTCGGTGACCCGTCGCGGGTCGTTGTCCCCGAGGATCGCGCCGCAGACCGCGACCCCCCAGGCTCCGGCATGGATCACGGCCGGCACCTTGGCGATGGTGATCCCGCCGATGGCGAAGATCGGTAACGGGTCGACCTGGCGCCAGATCCGTTCGACCAGCGCGATCCCCGAGACCGCGGCGCCTGGCTTCGATTCGGAGCGGAACACCGTTCCCACCAGGACGTAGTCGGCGCCTTCGAGAACCGCGCGCAACGCCTCCGGCTCGTCGTGTGTCGAGCGGCCGAAGAGTCGCCGTTCAGCGGTCGATGGCGCGGGCGCGCTCGCGGGCAGGTGCAGTCCGAGCCCATGCCGCTGCGCCAACTCTTCGCGTCCATTGACCGCGATCAGCATTTCTGGTGGAAGCCGCTCGCGTAGCCTGCCGATCATGTCGATGATCTCTGCATCGCCCATGTCCTTCTCACGGACCTGCACGAAGCGCAGTCCCCCGTCGGCAGCGGCAACGATGAGATCCACCAGCTGCCGTCCGCGTGTCCTGCGCCGGTCGGTGACGAGCATCAATCGCGGAAGCTCGCGATTCAAGTCAGCGACCCTCCTCGCGCTCGAGTGGCTCGATGCGGCCGTCGATTGGTGAGGACGCCTCACCGAGCCAACGTTTGGGAACTCGTCCCGCCAGTCGGGCCTGACGACCGGCGAGAGCGGCATGGCGCATGGCCCGCGCCATTCGAAACGGCGCGCGCGCGCGCGCGCCCGCCGGGGT
>JANNRU010000458.1:0-10647 GCA_031401755.1 Acidobacteriota bacterium
GCCGGCGTCCAGGCGGGCCCGGGTCGCGATCAGTGCCCGCGAATACCAACCGATCCCGCCGAGGATCATCAAGGGTTCCTTGCCACGAGCCAGCAGTCCACGAACGGCCGCGTAGGCGGCCGGTCGATCCCGGGCTAAGACTGCTTTCGCCAATTCCCAACCGTCCATGAACTCGGAGCCTGCGGCGACGTGGCGGACCCCATTGAGGTCGATTCGGGCCGTGCTAGTACCCACCCAATCCCGCAGCTTGTCCAACTCGCTTTCGATACGCCCGTAGCTCGCCGCGCAGACGCCGAGCAACCAGAGCCCCGCCGTTCGCTCCAACGTCAACCCGCGTTCGCGTACCATCTCGGCGAAATCACGTTCGATCTCAGCGGTGGTCGCCGCCTCCGCGAAGAACGCGAAAGCCATCGAGCTCTTCGATAACTCCTGGTGTAGCTTTCGACGACGATCGAGCGATGTCGCGCGTACGATCAGGTGGCTCTGTGGGGGCGGTTTCTCAAGATAGCCCTGTAACACTTCGATTTCGCCTTCCATGATCGCGACGTCTCGCACCAAGACCACTCGACGCGGCGCGAACATGCCTCGGCTCCGTGCAGCGGCAACGACCGTCGCGATCTCGACCCGCTCGTCACTGAAAACGGTGACCGCCAGATCGTCGCCTTGGCCGGGTAGCAACGCCGCGAGCAGGGCGCGTTGCGCCCGATCGACATGGTAACCGGAGTCTCCCTCCAGTAGCGTCAATCCCGGCGGCCAATCGCGGGACAGTCCGCGTTTCAAGCGCTCGAGCTCAGCGCCCGGTCCCGGCCGGGCCTCGCGCCGTCCCCGCGCCATCAAAAGCCCTCGAGGATCGAGGTGATCAGTGCAGCGGCGGCTCCGCGAGCGATGTCGTCGAGGGCGACGCCTTCTTCGTCGATCGAATCCCCGCTCGCCGCGACATCGAACTGTTCGCGGAAGATCAGGCCATCCTGACTCCACAGCACCGAGTCGTCTTCGACTTGCCGCAGTGTGGCCCCGAGGATCACGATCGCCTCGACACGCGAGGCTCGTCCGGATTGATCGAGGGCGATGCTCGACGTGCGGTAGCTGCTGATCACTCCCTCGAGCACCGCGTCCGCGGTTGCGGGATCCGAAACGACCCGGTATCGGCCGCGGCGCGCGAGCTCGCGCGCGACCTCTTCGGTCACCCGCTGATCGATCTCGGGACGAGTTGTCCGGTTTCCAAAGGGCACGACGGCGATGTCGCGAATCGTCTCGGGCAAGAAGCTGTTTGCACCGACCATTCGATAGCCGCAGCCACCGACCCCGATCAGAGCGAGCATGAGCCCGAGTGCCGGGAGCCTGGAGGTCATCCGACGACCAGATTCAACAAGCGGTCTGGAACGTGCACGACACGCACCAACCGTTTCCCGTCGATGTGCGCCGCCACTCGAGGATCGGCGCGCGCTGCCGCCAAAGCTTCTTCCTGGCCGGTTCCGACGGCGAGCGTCAGTTGACCGCGCAATTTGCCGTTGACCTGGACGACAACCGCGACGGTGTCGGACACGAGGAGATCGGGAGACGCGTCGGGCCACGGGGCGAGCGCGACAAAACCCGATCCGCCCCGGGCGTGCCAGAGCTCCTCGGCCAAATGCGGAGCGAACGGCGCGAGGAGGCGGATCAGCGCGTCGATCGCCTCGGCGACCGCCCAGAGCTCCGCCGGTCCGGATGCTTCGGAATCGGCCAGCGGCGTCAACGCATTGTTCAGCTCCATGATCGACGAGACCGCCGTATTCAAGTGCATCCGTTCGCCAAGATCCTCGGTGACTTTCTTGATCGTTCGGTGAGTCTTCCGGCGCAACTCGAGTGCCGGCCCGTCGAGGGCGACCGCGGGTGCCGGGATTCCCGGGGCGGGAAGGCGCTCCCGCACACGGTGAAACGCACGCCAGACTTTGCCGACGAATCTTGAGCAGCCCTCAACGCCGGCTTCGTTCCAATCCAGATCGCGTTCCGGCGGCGCTGCGAACAGGGCGAACAAACGGGTCGTATCGGCACCGAAACGCTCGATCATCTGGTCCGGGTCGACGACGTTGCCCTTGGATTTGGACATCTTCGCGCCGTCTTTGATCACCATACCCTGCGTGAACAGTCGGCGGACGGGTTCATCGATCGTGCACAGTCCTAGTTCTTTCATCATTCGCGTCCAGAACCGCGTGTAGATCAGGTGCATGGTCGCGTGCTCGATTCCACCGATGTACAGATCGACCGGCAACCACGGATTTTGATTGGCGACGTCGAAGGGGGCGGCGGTGTTGGTCGGATCGAGGTACCGGAAGTAGTACCAGGAGGAATCGACGAATGTGTCCATCGTATCGGTTTCCCGCCGTGCCGCGCCCCCGCACCGCGGACACGCTACGGCGACGAACTCGGCGAGTTGCGACAGCGGCGACCCCCCCGCGCCGGACAGGGGCGCCTTATCCGGTAGGCACACCGGGAGATCACTGTCCGGCACTCCCACGAGGCCGCAGCTTTCGCAGTGAACGATCGGGATCGGCGTACCCCAGTAGCGCTGCCGGGAAACGCCCCAGTCCTTCAGCCGGTAGGCCACCGTGGCTTCCCCGAATCCGCTGCGCCGCGCCGATTCGATCAACTGGGAGCGCGCCTCGGCACTGGCCAGGCCCGAGTAGGGGCCAGAGTCGAAAAGCGACCCATCCTCGGTATAGGCCACACCGGCTTCCGTCGCGATGCCGACCGTGGGTCGGACCACCTGGCGAACCGGCAGGCCGTGGGCTCGTGCGAAGTCGAGGTCGCGCGCGTCGTGGGCCGGAACGCTCATGATCGCCCCGGTTCCGACGTCCATCAGCACGAAATTCGCGATCCAGATCGGAATTGCTTCACCGCTAAAGGGGTTACGCGCATACCGTCCGGTCGGGACCCCGAGCTTGACCGCGCTGTCCGCGAAGCGATCCTCGATGCCGCGCCCGAGTTGTTCTTCGATGAAGGCCAATACGGCCCGTTCCTCGGGCCGGCCGGCGACCAGCGACGCTGCCAGCGGATGCTCGGCTGCCAACGCCAAATAGGTTGCGCCCCAGATCGTGTCGATTCGGGTCGTGAAGATTTCGATTGGCGTCGAAGAGTCCTCGACGGGAAAGCGTACGCGAGCACCCTCGCTGCGACCGATCCAGTGCCGCTGCATCGTGCGCACTTTGTCCGGCCAGGCGTGGAGGTCGTCCAGGCCGGCCAGGAGATCTTCGGCCCAATTGGTGATTCGCAGGAACCACTGCTCGAACTCACGTTTGGAAACCGTTCCATCGCAACGCCAGCAGCGTCCGTCGGTCACCTGCTCGTTGGCCAGTACGGTCTGGCAGCGGTCACACCAGTTCAGCGGGCGGCGCGCGCGGTAGGCCAGACCGCGTTCGAACATGCGCAGGAAGAACCACTGATTCCAGCGGTAATACTCCGGGTCGCATGTACTGATCTCGCGTTGCCAATCGTAGCCCAGACCTAGTCGCCGCAATTGGGCGCGCATCACCGCAATGTTCTTGCGCGTCCAGACTCCGGGGTCTTCGCCGTGCTGGATCGCAGCGTTCTCGGCCGGGAGTCCAAACGAGTCCCAACCGATCACATGCATCACCTGTTCACCGCGCATCCTGCGGAAACGGGCTACGGCATCGCCGATCGAGTAGTTCCGGACGTGTCCCATGTGCAGACGGCCGCTGGGATAGGGGAGCATTTCCAGACAGTAGAATCGCGGTCGCCCAGGCAGGGCCTCCCCGCAGCGGAAGACTCCAGATCGATCCCAGGCCTCCTGCCAGCGGTGCTCGATCGTTTGCGGCTCGTACTCCCTCATCGCAGCTTACTCTCCCTCGAGAGGGGTCGAGGGAGCGAGTCGGCTCTCGATCCGCTTGCGTACCGTGTCCAGCACTCCGTTGACGAAACTTCCCGATTGGTTGTTTCCGAACTTCTTGGCGATCTTGATCGCCTCATCAATCACGACGGCCGGCGGTGTCTCCGGATAGGCCAGGAGTTCGTGGACGGCCAGTCGCAGCAGATTGCGGTCGACGACCGCCATGCGTTCGAGGCGCCAGTTGGACGCAGCCTCGCGCAGCCAGGTGTCGAGAATCTCCCGACCATCGAGCACTCCCTTGACCAGCGTCTCCGCAAAACGCATTTGCTCGGCCGGCGCTTCTTGACGACCCCAGAAGGCAGGAAACACCTCGTCGGGGTTACCGCCCGTAAGATCGATCTGGTAGAGCATCTGTAGCGCGCACTCCCGTGCGCGCGTTCGCTGACCCACGTCGGCTCCTCGTTTCCGGAATCGCGCTATCCAAGACCCCGCAACAGGCGGACCATCTCGAGTGCTGCAGCCGCGGCCTCCCAGCCCTTGTTCCCGGCGTCGCCCCCGGCCCGAGCCAGCGCCTGATCGATCGTGTTCGCGGTCAAAACCCCAAATCCAATCGGTATCTGGTGCTCGACGCCGAGCCGGGCCAAGTTCTGGGCCACCGCAGCGCAAATGAAGTCGAAATGGGGCGTCTCACCGCGAACCACCGCTCCGAGCGCCACCACCGCAGCGAAGGCTTCGCCCGCCAGGATACTCTCAACGGCCAGCGGGATCTCCCAGGCGCCAGGAACCCATAGCACCAGGCGCCGGTCCGGCGAACACCCGTGTTGATCGAGGTAGCGTTCAGCTCCGGCGAGTAACCGCTCGGTGACGATTTCGTTGAAACGTGAGACGACCAACGCGACCCGGACGTGTCGCCAATCGAGGCTTCCGGTCATGTCTCTCGCCTCAAGTTGTTGAAATCGCAAGGGCTTGCGCAGTATAGAAAGTGCGTTTGGGCAATGTCAAGGCGGGAGGGCAAGGCGTCGCTCGAGAATCGGTTCCAATCGGCGTCGGCTCGGTGGGTCAATGGCCGCGATCGGAGTGAGCAAGGCATCATCGAGTGCGGTCGCGCAGGCGCAGTCTCTCGTCGCCTGCGCCAGGGCTGGGACCGCGTGAAGCAACAGCGTGCTGGCGAACTCCGCGTTCGCGCGCAGGTGGGCCAGCAATGTCGAGACCGAAACGTCCTCCTCGTCCACGTGCCAACAATCGAAATCCGTCACCAGGGCCAGCGTCGCGTAGCAGATCTCCGCTTCCCGGCACAGACGCGCTTCGGTGGCGTTGGTCATCCCGATGACGTCCACCTCCCAGGAGCGATAGAGTCGGGACTCGGCACGGGTCGAGAACGCCGGACCGTCCATACACAGATAGACCCCGTGCTCATGCGTCCGTATCGCCGATTGGGCTCTGGCGGCCGCAACCAGGTGGCCACGGGCGATCTCGCAAGTCGGGTCGGCCAGTGAAACATGGGCCGCGACGCCGTCGCCGAAAAAACTATCGGCGCGGCGCGAGCTGCGATCGATGAACTGATCGACGACAACCAAGTCTCGCGGACGGATCGTCTCGCGCATCGAACCCACTGCCGATACCGAGATCAGGCGTTCGACCCCGATCTGCTTGAAAGCCCAGATATTTGCCCGGTAAGGAATCTCGCTCGGCAGGCGCGCATGGCCTCTGCCGTGACGAGCAAGAAACGCGACGTCGATTCCGGACAGCCGGCCGACGACGAACGCGTCCGACGGCTCACCGAACGGGGTCTGCGTCCGGAACTCACGAGCTCCGTCGAGCTGAGCCAGCTCGTACAGCCCGCTCCCGCCAATGACGCCAATTCGGGCCCGGGTCTCGCCCGACCCGGAACTCATCGTTCGCTCGTCGCGCGTGAGTTCAACGCACGCTCGACCGCATCGGGAGTGGTCAGTCGCTTCGGCTTGCGCGAGTTCTCGATCACCGCCGCCGGCACGAGCGCCGGATCGCCGGTGCGGACGACGAGGAAGGGTGCACCTGCACCGATGACCGCGCGACGGAGGGTCTGGGCTTGCGGATCGTCGGCCGGACCCTCGATTCGAACGCGTGTCGGTTCGGCCAGAACCTCCGCGATCGCCAGCCCGGCTTCGATTCCGTGGACACCAAAACCGGTAAGCCCACCGGCCCACGTCCCGAGGATCGCTTGCGCGCGTTCGCGCCCCGTGGGCACAACTCCAAGATGTTCGAGGCGGATCCAGGCCCGTGCCAGTCGCACGTTCGATCTCAGGGGGCGTCGTGCGTTGGCCAGCAAACCGACCTCGCCGGGCTCGGCCAGGTGATCGCGCAGGGCACCTTCACCGGGCTCGCGTAGGTTGAGCCAGGTCGTCTCGGCCACGTCACGAGCTAGATCCAGGTAGCGCGGTTCGCCGGTCGTCTCGTAGATCCCGATCGCGGCGAGTGCGACCTCCGCCTGCGTTTCCAGATACATTCGGCCATCCGCTTGCGGTTCGATCGAGTGGCCCACCCCCTGACCTGGGCGCCAGGACACGGCGATCGCGTCGTCGAACGCTTTCCTGCCGGCAGTGGTTAGGTTGGCATCGCCCAGCAGCAGTCCGGCGCGCGCGACCGCAGCGGCGGCCCGCGCAGATTCTCCGGTCAAGACGAGCGGATCCCGCCGCCGCGCCGCGTTCGGCCCAGGGTCGGCAAACTCGGCAAGAAAGAACCCTCCCTCCGGTCGCCCGAGGCGTCGAACGACGAACTCTGCGGTTTTCGCCAACCGATCTCGGAATTCCGGCGATCGTCCGCCGCGGAGCGCGGCGGTGAGTTCCTCGATCAGAATGCTTTGCGTTTCGAGCAGCTTTTCCGGTTCGACACCAGCGAATCCGGGCAGACGGGCCATTCGAGCGACGCCGCCGTCGACAGCATCGAACAGCGGGCCGTCGATGATGCGAGCAAGCGTCAACTGTGCCTGCTGGCCCAGTTCCGAGGGCCCGAAACCGCCACGCAGGTCGGCCAGCTCCTGCACGCCGCTCACCGGGAACTTCGGAGCCGGCCCGAAGCCCCCGTCGGCGGCGTCAGCGTTCGCCAGCAGCCAATGCTCGATCGAGGCGACCGCGTCGTCGTTCGGATCTCCGCGCCGCGGCTCCCAGACGCGCTCGCGCTCGGCCCACTTGGCCCCAGCGCGGGTCAACTCTTCACGCCAGCCGTCCCAATAGACCGCGCCTTCCTGCAGTAGGAAAACGAGATCCTCGGGGCGAATCGCGGTTGCCGTGATCGGCGCCCAGGCTTCCGGCGTCTCCACGCGCCCGATCATCGGCTTGCCGTCTGGGAGCAGAAACGCGACGACCGGCCATGCTCCGGTCAGGTAACGCTCTCGGAGATCGGGGCGGAGATCCGCGTTGACCCGGATCGCGATCCAACTGGCGTTGACGGTGCGGGCGACGCGCGGATCTTCCAGGATTGTCTCCAGGCGACGCGCCGCGTCGTTCCAGTGAACGGTGAACACGAACAGGATCGGTCTCCCAAACAAGGCCGCGCGCTGGAACGACGCCCCACTCCAGGGCAACCACCAAATACGAGATGTCAACTCCTCGGGTGGCCATCCGGCGAACGCTGCTTGAATCGGCTGATTCAGATCGGCGCCGGCCAACCACGGCGCGTTCGCCTTCGCTTCCGTCGCCGTCGCCGTTTCTCCAGTTCCCACGACCACGATCATCGTGACGATCAGCGCTTGGAAGAGCTTCCTGGGCATCATCGGGTTCTCGTAAGTGCCGCTGGGACGGCACCGAAAAGCACGATTATCTGTGCGGTGGGCGCGGGTGTCAAAGCGATTGCGGAACGAGTACGGGCTTCGCAGTGGCGGAGGGAACCCCGCTTCGTACCTTCATTCGCGAAACCGCCATGAACGACCCCCGATATCACGTCGTGACTCGCCTTCTGAATCGGAGTCTTGCACTCTCCGCGGTGACCTACGTCCTTCTTGCCGCATTCCTGAACTTCGACGCGCTCGCCTGGAGCCTGGGCTCCTTCTTGTTTCTCCTTGGCCCGGCGCTGTTCGCCGCCCATATCAGTTCGCAGGCCAACGGCCCGGCGACGCCGCGCCTGGCGATGAGCTTCGTCCTGGCCGGATTCGTACTGCTCCCGAATCCCGGTGGCCTCGTGCTGGCCGCCCTGGCCGGCATCGCCGGCGCCGGAGGGGGTGTTGCCGGAACCCACAGGCGCGGGGCGATTCCTTTCACCGCGCTGGTGGTCGGCGTCGGGATCGCCGAATTCTTCGTCGGCATGCTCGGCTGGCCAGCGAATCCCGGCTCGCTCACCACCGTGAGCCGCCTCGCGCTCCTGGCAATCGTGATCGAGGGATTTGCGATTGCGCTCGGTTTGATGCTCGATGCCGAGGCGCGAGACGCCCTGCTCGCCGGAGGCGGACAGACCTGGCGATCGATCCTGCTCGAGGCGATCAACGTCCCCTGCGGCTGGCTGATCGCCGTGCTGCTTTGGCATCGCGCGCTGGTTCCGGCGATCGCGATGACCGCGCTGGTCTTGCTCCTCGTGGTCTTGTTCGAGCGTTTCGAACGAGTCACCGAGGCCCATCATCGAACACGGGATGCCCTCGGGTCGCGTTCGCAAGAGCTCGAAGTGTTCGAGTCGATCTGTCGACGTCTATTGTCGGAGCCCGATCCCGAACGGGTCTTCGCCCTGGTTGACCGGGAAACGCGCAAGATCGTCGATGTCGACTTGTTCGAAATCACGCTGATCGACCAGGAAAGCGGGCAGCCCCGTACTCAATATCGGCGGCGGCGCACCAAGCGGGCCGAGGCGGCGGATTCGGCGACGTCGCACCCCGTCGCGCTCCAGGTGATCGACGGTGTCGAGTCCCTGCGGATCGATGACCTCGCGCAGCGCGCCTCGCCGACGGGGTTGGCCTGCAGGTCCATGCTCGCCGCACCGCTCATCGTCGGTCGGAAAACGATTGGGGCGCTACTGGTCGGCAGTCGCAAAAAAGGCGCCTACAGCGACCACCAACTGAGGCTGATCCGCCTCATGGCTCAGCAGACGGCGATCGCGGTCGAAGGACACCGAGCCCGACACTTGGCGACTCTCGACTCGCTCACTGGCTTTTTCCTGCGCGACTATTTTTTTCGGCGACTCGACGACGAGTGCAAACGTGTACGTCGCTACGGCGGTGAGTTTGCGCTCCTGATGGTCGACTTGGACGGCTTCAAAGAGATCAATGATCAGTACGGGCATGTCGCCGGCGATCACTACCTTCGCGGGATTGGGGAGACGATTCGCGAACAGCTTCGCGCGGCCGACTTGGCCTGCCGTTACGGTGGCGACGAGTTCTGCATGCTGCTCCCGGAGACGGACGGCGACGGCGCGCGGATCATCGCCGAGCGCATTCGTGAGGCGGTCGGAAGCTGCGTTGTCGGGATTGAAGGGTTGGCGCTGCGCACCACTGCGAGCATCGGCATCGCGGTCGTGCCCCAGCACGACTCGGGCGACCTCGAGGGACTCGTTCGAAAAGCCGACGAGGCGCTCTACCGCGCCAAGCGTTCCGGGCGTGATCGAGTGGTTCCGTTCGCAGCTTGACCGACGCGTCCGAGCGGTCAGGGTTGTGCGGTCCATCCGCTTCGCGAGCGGACCTCCAAACCGCGCCCGCGAACCGCGACGCGGGTCGGGTGAAATGTCGAGTCCCCGTGCGGCGCCGTCGCGTAATAACCGAGCAGGTATTGCCCTCGCAACGCTTCTTCGATCGTCCCCAGCGCCGGGCCTGTCGACTCGGGGGACTCGAGGGCAAACAACTGCCCCCCAGTCTCGGTGCTCACGCGACGCAGGACATCGAATAGCGTCGAGCTCGACCCGTCGGGCACTTCGTTCAAGGGTAGATCGAGAAACCCAAGGCTATAGATCGGAAGATCGACCCTGCGCGCGACCGCGATCGCCGCATCGATCGCCAATTCGCTGTGATTGTCGATGCCATCCGTGATGAGGATCAGCGCGCGACGTCCGACGACTTGGCCGTCGACAAGCTCGGGGGCCGCCGCGATCGCGTCATGAAGCGCGGTCTTGCCCCAACCCTCCTGGAGCCCCAGACGCTGAAGGAATACCTGCCGATCTTCGGTGAACCGAGTGACCCAGCCGACCTGCTCGTCGGCGAAGCCGATCAACGCGACGCGATCCCCTTCCCGTAGACTATTGACGAACGCGGCGATGGCCGTCTTGGCCGCGTCGAGACGACCCCCAATGCGCATGCTGCCCGACAGGTCGAGAAGGAAGGCGACTGCGATCGGTTCGCTTGCGCTCACATCGAATAGATCGATGACCTGTCGACGATCCCGTTCATAGATCGTGAAATCGTCTCGTTCAAGGCCGCGGACCGTCCGACCGTGTCGGTCGGTCACCGTCGCCGGGAGCAGAACGAGTCGGACGCGCTCGTGCTGGCTGGCTTGGATCCGCCGCGGCCCGCCGTTCGCGTCGTCGTCGGGGGGGCGATCGTTGCCTGCCGCCAGTGTCAACGCGACACCCAACGCGGCGCCCCAAACGAGTCCCCTCGAAGCCAGGTGGCTCCAACTGCCATCGTATCGAAGGTTCACGTCTGGCTCCTGTTCGGGTCGGCCGAGTGGACCCGGCAACCCCAAGTTGCGCTCACCCCTCGCAGCAGTCAACCGTCGTGCCGCGGTCGAAGGATTT
Source organism: Acidobacteriota bacterium (assembly GCA_031401755.1). Taxonomy (GTDB): domain Bacteria; phylum Acidobacteriota; class Polarisedimenticolia; order Polarisedimenticolales; family Polarisedimenticolaceae; genus JANNRU01. The sequence continues at coordinate 10,514 of JANNRU010000458.1, forward strand.
CCTGGACGGAACGGCCGACGCGCCGCTCGAAGCGCTGTGAAAGGGATGGGAGATCTTCCGAGGCGCGGTCTAGGAGCAACTTTTCGACCCTTGTCATCGGAACGAACAGCGTCGAGGCGCCGACGATCCCCTCC